>CAIXXI010000001.1 GCA_903923345.1 uncultured Burkholderiales bacterium
AGGCCCTTCAACTCATCGGGCGTGATGATGTACATCTCCTGCTCGCGCTCACCTGACGCCATCGAGGCACCTGCACCCAGGTTCGAGTCGGGCAGATGGCGCAGCATGCTCATGGATGAGGACTCTGCGGTCGTGCCGGCGAGCGTGCGCAGCACTCCGATCTTCTTGCCAATCAACTCAGCGGCTTCTTCGGCTGTGCCCTGTGTGCCGACCTTGAAGATCAACTTCGTCCAGGCGTTTCCGATGACCATCTCGTAGAGCTCGTCACTGATGGCCTGGAAGTTGGCAACCGTCTGTACCGCGGGTACGAAGAACACATGGGCCGATCGCGACTGCTCAGGGATTCGGCTCCAGTTCTCGTTCAGGTATGAGCCCGCCTCGTCGCAGAAGGCCATGAAAGGCGGCCAGGGACGATCATGCTCGGGCAGCTTCTGAAGCCAGGAGATTGCGGTCCTCAGATCAGCAATCACCATGCGCCCGAAGTTGCGAGCCGTGGTGTCCTTGCCCATCGTGGGCAGTGCGCAATAAATAATCTTGTTGCCCCGGATCGCCTCGTACAGGTTCACCTCCGGGTCATAGGTGTTCATGATCTGGCCGAACTTGCCGGTGCCAAAGGAATACAGGCGCCCGCCAATGCCACCGAACACGTCCTTGAGCTTTTTCATGTCGATGCCGCCCGCGGGATTCTGGGGCGAGGGCTGAACCCGGAACTTGTCCAGAAATAGCGTGAACTCCTTGAGCTCGGCTGAGCCAGGTGCGGCTTCTGCGAGCTTGCGCTCGAGCTCGAGCATCGCGTTGCCATTCATCAGCAACACGGTGAGGTCAATGACGTTATAGGCCAGGCGAGCGGTTTGCAGCGCCCGAATCAGGGTGGTGAGTGCCTGCTTGGCTTCTTGCTTGAAGAAGTCCGCACCCGGGTTGGTTTCGGTTGATGGGATGAGCTGCAAGATCCCGTCTGCCTTCTCATCAGCGTCGCCAAAGAGCACCGGGTTGTAGGTGTTGGAGTTGTCCGGGTCATCGGGGTTAATGACAAGGAAGTCGTGCTGACGGCCGGTGTAGCAGCAGTAGTGGTAGATCTGGGCAAGATTTGCAGCATCGATCTTGCCGTCGATGAAGAGCATTCCGCCCCCACGCTGGATCTGCTGGAACATCAAAAGGGATGCGGCCACCGTCTTTCCCACACCTGACTGCCCGATGATGAACAGATGGCGCATCAGGTGCTCATCGTCGATGTAGATGGGTTTGCCTGAGTCGGTGGTGTAGCCCACCAGCAAGCCGGCAGTCGTTGCGCCCGGAGAGTGGTCCGGTTGCAGCGGTGACTCGTCGGATCGGATCTTTAGGCTCGAGGCCAGTGCGTGCTCACGGCGCCACGGCTCCATTGCGCGCCAGGCAAGCCAGGCGCCACCGGCCAGGGTGCAGGCAATCGGGATGAGGGAGTACGGAAAGGAAGCGAGTCGCCCGGACAGGGCAGGGGAGGTGGCCAACAAGCCGCAGCCCACTGACAGGGCGGCAAGCGTGTCACTCGTGCCGCCGACTTTTAGGTTGTAAAAGTGCGCCAGGCCCGCATCGAGCTTGCGACGAAATTCGCTTTTCGCCGTCACTGAGCAACGCTCCATTGGCTGAGCGAAACAAGCGTCTTCTCATCGAGCTGTGCAGCCTCAACCACATCGATTCG
>CAIXXI010000002.1 GCA_903923345.1 uncultured Burkholderiales bacterium
ATCGTCGCCCCTGACGAGTCGGTGCTGCAGGAATACCGTCACCGCATGGCGCTCGACGTGATCGAGCGCAAGCAGCTCGAGCGACTGGTGCACGTACCGTCCGCGACGCTGGACCGTGTGGCGATCGAGTTGCATGCCAACATCGAATTGCCAGCCGAAGCGCCCGGAGCCCTGGAAGCCGGCGCAGCCGGCATCGGGCTGTTTCGCACCGAGTTCTTGTTCATGAATCGCGACGAACTGCCCGACGAGGATGAGCAGTACGAGGCGTACGCCCAGACGGTGATCGCGATGAAAGGCAGGCCGGTGACCATCCGCACCATCGATGCCGGTGCCGACAAGGCGCTCGAGGTCGGCCATGAGGGCGCGGAGTCGGCTGTCCCACCCAACCCGGCTCTGGGGCGGCGGGCGATCCGCTTCAGCCTGGCCGAGCCGGATATTTTCCTGCGCCAGCTGCGGGCGATTTTGCGTGCCGCTGAGCACGGCCCGGTGCGTCTGCTGATTCCGATGCTAGCCCATGGGCATGAGGTCGATCAGACCTTGCGCCTGATTGCGCAGGCGAGGTCGCAGCTGTCAGAAGGGCGGTCACGCGAGCTGCCACCGGTTCCGGTGGGCGGCATGATCGAGGTCCCGGCGGCAGCCATCACTGCTGGTCTTTTCGCCAGAAGGCTTGATTTCCTCTCGATCGGGACCAACGACCTGATCCAGTACACCTTGGCGATCGACCGCGCAGACCATTCGGTTGCGACCCTCTACGACCCCTTTCATCCAGCCGTCCTGCAGCTGGTTGCGCAGACGATCCGCGCAGCCGAGCGGGCCGGCAAGCCGGTGGCCGTGTGTGGCGAGATGGCCGGGGATCTGGATGCAACCGCCTTGCTGCTCGGCATGGGCCTGAGGTCTTTTTCGATGCATCCGGCCAGCCTGCTGCGCATCAAGCGCGAGATCCTGCGCTCCGATGCATCGCGCCTGAAGCCACGGGTCAGCCGCCTGCTCAACACCGATGATCCGGTTCGCCTGAGGGCAGCCCTGCGCAGACTCCGCGCGGACTAAGCCTGTTCCTTAGTCCTGCTCCTTTTTGCCGTCTGATCTGCCGCCGCGCCGCCTGGGTTCGACGCGCGGATCACGATGGCATTCCACGCAGTTCTCGAAGTTGCGGATGCCTTCTTCCAGATGCTCCGCACGGATCTTCGCCTGGGTGTGCTCGTGGCATCCGTAGCAGGTATAGCTGCGGTAGTCACGGCTCTTGTGGCAGGTGTCGCAACCGGCCTTGTGGTCGCGATCGAGCACGAAATGCCGGTCGTGTTCGAAGGTCGCCGGCTTCCAGGCTGTGCTCTGGTGGCATTGCCCGCATTCGCGGTTGAGATCGCGGTGAACGCCGTCCTTGGGCGCGGCGTGGCATGACGAGCAGCTGTCCCGCACGGCCGCTTTCAACAGGCCATGTGAAAACGGCTTGCGGCTGTGCTGAGTGAGCCGTGGTCCCTGGTGGTCGCTGTGGCAGGCCATGCAGTCCTGCTCGATGAGTGACTGATGGAACGAGCCCTTGAGCGCTCCGCTTGAAATGAGCACGCCCTGAGTGGTCTTCAGGCCGATGTCCGCCACGGTATGGCACGTGATGCAGCTCCCGGATGACGCACCACGCCACGGCGTGTGGCAGGCAAAGCAATCCGTTGCGAGTTCGGCATGGCCCTTGACCAGCGGCCCGGGGCTGACCATGAGATGTGGGTACATGAACGCCAGCACCACCAGCACGAGCAGATTCATTGCGATGACGATCAGCAGGATCGGGCGCTTCTTCATCTCCAACCCCAGAAGAGGCAGATCGCCACGATGTGCGCGGTCGCGAGCACGGCGAAAGCGAGCGTGATCGGGAAGTGCACCACGCGCCATTGCTTGACCAGATCAAAGGTCAGGCTGTCCCAGTACAGGCGTTCTTCGAGTTCATCGTCACTGAGACCCTGCTCGCGCATGCGCTGCCGGGCGTCCTCCATGCGACGGCGCGATCGGCTCAGAAGAAACTTCCCGGTCAGTCCGCTGCCGACATTGATCAGCATGGCCCAGATCGCGAGCCAGCCGAGGATGGCGTTGAAGTGCACCCCCGCGTGCACGAGCACCAGCAGCGACCCGATCCAGGCCAGCCCCTCGTGCCAGCGCAGCATCCTGGCCGGTTGGCCAAACGGAATCAGCTTGCGCTTGCGCAGCGAGTACGCCGTCGATCCAATGATCAGCAGCGTGCCCGGAATCCCGAGCCAGCGGCCGACCCACAGCAAGTCCAGGCGGTGCAGCAGGCCATCCAGCGCCAGCGCCAGGAGTGCGAGTGCCGCAAAGCTGCCCAGGAACGGCAGCACTTCGCGGCTCAGGAGGCGGGCCGAGACGGGCATCAGACCTCCAGCACCAGCGACGTGGATGGGCGGCCCACGCAGAGCAGGCAATGGCCCTGGGCGACATCGTGGTCCGGGGTGTGTTCGTACCGCACAGAACCTTCAAGCAACCGGGTCTCGCAGCTGCCGCAACTGCCTGAGCGACACCCGGATTCGACCGCAATGCTGTGCCGTTCGGCAAAGTCGAGCAGTGTTGCATCCTGTCCGTCCCAGATCAGGGTCCGCCCTGACCGACCGAACCGCACCTCCAGACCGGCGACAGCGGGCGCGGCGGTTACACCCATACCCGACCACTGCACGGATGCTGGCCCGAAGGCCTCGAAGTGAATGTCCCCGACGGGCACGCCCCAATCGGCCAGTGCCGGCACGAGGGTCTGCAACATCGCGCTCGGGCCGCAGACATAGAAGTGATGACGGCCCTGCGGCAGGGTTCGTCGCAGCAACCCGACATCCACATGGCCTGCGTGCTGGTAGTCGCGCCCCAGCACGTCCGATTCGCCGGGACGGCTGTAGACGACATTCAATGTCAACGCGGGGTGCGAGGTGCCAAGGCCCTCGAGCACCGCCTTGAATGCCTGCTCACGGCGGTTGCGCAGCCCGTAGTAAAGGTGCACGCGCCGTTGCGGTTGATGGTCCAGGCACCAGCGCAGCATGCTCATCATCGGTGTGATGCCGATGCCGGCACCGATCAGCACAACTGGAACGTTCGGGTCGGGGTCGATGAAGAAGCGCCCGGCCGGAGCCTTGACGCGCAGCAGATCACCGACCTGAACATGGTCATGGAAGTGCCTGGAAGACAGCCCGGGTTCGAACTCGGGATGATCGATCGGGGCGGGCACTCGTTTGATCGTCACCCGGTAGTGACTGGAGTCGGGTTGATCCGATAACGAATAGCAGCGCCTGATGTCGGTCGTGCTTGCCGACCCGTCAGAGGCGCGAGCCGTGACCTTCAGGGCGAAGGTGAGGAACTGACCCGGCTTGAACGCCGCCAGCGCCTGGCCGTCGAGTGGTTCAAGGTAGAACGAACACTGCGATTTGGCTGAATCCTCGAAGCAGCGCTGCACGACCCGAAACTCTCGCCAGCCGGCCCAGTGCGCATCAGCCTGGAGGCGCGCATCCGCCAGCGGTGTCGGCAACGCGCTGGAATCGGCCGCGCGATGCTGCCAGACCGTCCAGCCGACCCACACCGCCAACTGAAAGAGGATGGCTGCGCAAATCAGGGCAAGCAGTTCGGCAGCAGTCATTGATCCCGTGTTCAGGCGCGGCCATTCACATCAAGGGCCATCAGCCGGTCGATTCTGGGTCCCGGCATCCGAGCGTGCTTGAGCGGCCTCAAGGGCCGAACAATCCAGGCGGGCTGGCAGGGAATCCAGGCGCTTTGCGGTGCAATCCGAGGCCTTGCGCGTGCGTTGACACACGCTGTCCGTGCGGCTAAGGTGCTGCCTCGCGCCGATTTGTGACCAGCTTGCGGGCGCTCGACAAATACGGCTAAAGCGGCGCACCGGGTTTGATGCCCGTGCCCGACCGGCCGTCACAGCAAGCCGGTTTGGCCCATCCAAACACTCCATGTCTGCTTCCGTCGGGGTTGTAATCCCGAAACGCCTGCGCTTCGAATCTCCGCTTGCACTCTCCAGTGGGGCCTCGATCGACACCTACGAACTCGTCTACGAAACGTATGGCGAGCTCAACGCTGCCCGCAGCAATGCCGTGCTGGTCTGTCATGCACTGAATGCCTCGCACCATGTCGCAGGCATTGCGCAGGACGATCCGAACGATGTCGGCTGGTGGGACAACATGGTGGGCCCAGGCAAGCCACTCGACACCACCCGCTTCTTCGTCGTTGGCGTCAACAACCTGGGCTCGTGTTTTGGCTCGACCGGGCCGATGTCGGTCAATCCGGCCACCGGCAAGGCCTATGGCCCTGACTTTCCGGTGGTCACGGTCGAGGACTGGGTCCATGCGCAGGCGCGCCTGGCCGATGCACTCGGCATCGAGCGATTTGCGGCGGTGATGGGCGGCTCGCTGGGTGGCATGCAGGCGCTGGCCTGGAGCATGCTGTACCCGACACGGCTTGCGCATTGCATCGCCATCGCCACGGCGCCCAAGTTGTCGGCGCAGAACATTGCGTTCAACGAGGTGGCTCGTCGGGCGATCGTCACCGATCCGGATTTCCACGAGGGTCGCTTCTACGAGCATGGCACCGTCCCGGCCCGAGGCCTGCAGGTCGCCCGGATGATCGGCCACATCACCTATCTGTCCGACGATGTCATGGCCGAGAAATTCGGCCGCACGCTGCGTCGTCACGCGCATGACACCGCGCTGCGCAGCGACTACCAGTTCACCTTCGATGTCGAATTCGAGATCGAGTCGTATCTGCGCTATCAGGGCGAGAAGTTTTCAAGATACTTCGATGCCAACACCTATCTGCTGATCACCCGTGCCCTGGATTATTTCGATCCGGCCCGCGATCACGGTGGCAACCTGGCTGCGGCACTGGCCCCGGCGCAGTGCGATTTTCTGCTGGCGTCCTTCAGCACCGACTGGCGGTTCGCGCCAGACCGCACCCGCGAGATCGTGGCCGCACTGCTGGCCAATCGCCTGCGGGTGAGCTATGCCGAAATCGATGCGCCCCATGGCCACGATGCCTTCCTGCTCGACGATCGCCGCTATCACGCCCTGCTGAAAGCCTATTTCGACCGGATCGCCGCAGGCATTGACGCGAAGGTGCCGGCATGAGCGGGCAGACCGTGAGCACACTGCGCCCTGACCTCGCTGAGATCGCTTCATGGATCGAGCCCGGCGCCCGTGTCCTTGATCTGGGTTGCGGCGATGGGTCCCTGATTGATTTCCTGCAGCGCTCCAAGGACTGCTCGGGTTATGGCGTCGAAATCGCAGACGAGCGCGTGATCGCCTGCGCGCGGCGTGGAGTCGATGTGATCCAGCGCAACATCGAAGCCGGGCTCGACATGTTTGCCGGCAGCCGCTTCGATGTCGTGGTGCTGTCGATGGCGATTCAGGCCACGCAGCACACCGAACGCGTGCTGCGCGAAATGAGCCAGGTCGGCGTGGAATGCATCGTGTCGTTCCCGAACTTCGGGCACTGGTCTCATGCGGTGGCACTGCTGCGCGGACGCATGCCGGTCTCGCAGGAGATGCCCTACCGCTGGTATGACACGCCGAACCTGCATCTGTCGACGCTGCGTGATTTCGAAGCGCTGCTGGATGCGCTCGGACTGGTCGTGACCCGCAGCCGTTTCATGGCACATGGCCGGGCCGTCAGTTTCATGCCCGGGCTGCGTTGTACACAGGCGATCTACCGTTTCAGGAGCCGCTGAGAAGCCACCATGTCCGAATCCCGTGAGATCCCCGCGACGCAGCGTTTTGCATGGATTCTTGGCCTGGCAGGCCTGCTGCCGTTCGTGGCACAGGCGCTGTTTTCATGGTTGTCGCCGCCGGCTGAACTGAGCGGCGTGTTGCGGTCTCAGGCGCACTATGCCGCCTCGATTTTCACCTTCCTGGGTGCGCTGCACTGGGGGGTAACGCTGGCGACGCCCTCGATCGTCGACGGTCGGGCGGTCACACGGATGCTCTGGAGCGTCACGCCATCACTCTTTGCCTGGATCGTGACCCTCTACCCGGTCCAGGTCTCGCTGCCGCTGCTGTTTGCCGGATTGTGTGTGGCGCTGGCGGTCGATTGGGCGCTGTATCGCGGCACACCGGTGCCGAAATGGTTCTTCAGCCTTCGTCTGGTGCTGAGCGTGGGTGCACTGGCCTGCGTGGGCGCGAGCTGGTTGGCGATGTCGGTTCGGCTGGCCGGCTGACCTTGCCGGTCTGACCGCAGGCGGTTGATCGCGAACCGGCCCCGGCTTTATGCCTTGCCGAGCCGCGCGGCAAGCCGCTGGGCCAGCGCCGAAGAACTGAGCGATTCCAGATAGCGCTGCTCGATCGGCGCGACGGCAGCCTGGGCGGTGGCCAGTTCGGCCAGGCTGCGCTTCATCGCTGCCATCGCCACGGGCTCATTGGCTGCCAGTTCGGCCACCTGATCGGCCAGCCTCGAATCGAATGACTCCGGTGCGACGCATTCGGTCAGGAACCCGATGCGCAGCATTTCTTCCGATCCGATCGTGGCTGCGGTCAGGAACAAGCGAGTCGCAGCCGTCAGCCCGAGCCGCTCGACATAGCGGCGCATGCCGCCCGGGTAGTAGTGCAGCCCGAACTTCGCTGCCGGCATGAACATGCGACTGGTGTGCGTGCCCAGGCGCAGGTCGCAACACAGGGCCAGATCGGTTGCACCGCCGTACACGCCACCGTGAATCGCCGCGATCGTGGGCAGTGGCAAACGCTCGATGCGGTCGAGCAGGGCCTCGAAGCTGCGTTCATCGAGCTTCTCGGTGATGGCCGACAAGGTGTAGCCCGAGCTGAAGGTCTTGGGCCCGTTTCCGGCGATCACCAGAACTCGCACCTGCGGGTTAGCCTGCACGGTGTCGAGATGCGACATCAGCACCGGCACATCGTCCGGGTCGATGCGATTGTGTTGAGACGGGCGATTCAGCCGCACGGTGGCGCAGGCGCCGTCAATGCTCAGCAGGGGGGCGGTGTCGGTGGTCGGTGAGTTCATGGGCAGGATTGTGCCTTCCTGAGCCGGACCTTGCCGAATCCGGATCACTGCGCGGCAGAGCCGACCGGTTTCATGCTAGAAATCGAGGGTTAACCACCCAGGAGACTGATCATGGCCGAAGCCTATATTGTTGCCGCCGCACGGACTGCCGGTGGCCGAAAAGGAGGCCACCTGTCCGGCTGGCATCCCGCTGACCTCGCCGCGCAGGTACTCGATGCGCTGATTGCCCGCACCGGAATCGATCCGGTGCTCGTCGAAGACGTGATCATGGGTTGCGTCGGTCAGGCCGGCGAGCAGTCGGCCAACATTGCGCGCAATGCAGTGCTGGCCTCGAGCCTGCCTGAGAGCGTTCCGGGCACCTCGGTCGATCGCCAGTGCGGCTCATCCCAGCAAGCCCTGCAATTCGCCGCTCAAGCGGTCATGTCGGGCACCATGGATGTGGTGATAGCGGCCGGTGTGGAGAGCATGAGCCGGGTGCCGATGGGCATGCCTTCGGTGCTGCCGTTCAAGAACGGCATGGGCCACTACATGAGCCCGGCGATCCGCACGAAGTACCCCGGCCCCGATTTCAGCCAGTTCATGGGCGCTGAAATGATGGTCAAGAAATATGGCCTGACCAAGGCCGATCTCGATGCTTATGCGCTGTCCAGCCATGAGCGCGCGATTGCCGCCACAAAGGCCGGCGCCTTCACCGACGAGATTATTCCGGTGGCGGTCAAGACCGCGGATGGCAGCAGCACCGACGAGCTGCACACCATCGACGAAGGCATCCGCTTCGATGCGAGTCTGGCCGGCATCTCGGCCGTCAAGATCCTGCAGGAAGGCGGCGCGATCACAGCGGCCAATGCCAGCCAGATCTGCGACGGCTCGGCCGGCGTGATGGTGGTCAGCGAAAACGGACTGAAGATGCTGGGCTTGAAGCCTTTGGCCCGGATCCATCACATGTCCCTGATCGGCCATGATCCGGTGATCATGCTGGAAGCCCCGTTGCCGGCCACCGAGCGTGCGCTGAAAAAGAGCGGTATGAAGATCGATGACATCGACCTGTTCGAAGTCAATGAAGCCTTTGCCTCGGTGCCGCTGGCCTGGCTCAAGGCCACCGGTGCTGATCGCAACCGCCTCAACGTCAATGGCGGTGCGATTGCCCTGGGTCACCCGCTGGGCGGCTCGGGCGCCAAGCTCATGACCACGCTGCTCTACGCACTGCACACGCAGAACAAGCGTTATGGCCTGCAGACCATGTGCGAAGGCGGCGGCATGGCCAATGTGACGATCGTCGAGCGGCTCTGAGGCTGACGTCTCATCAGCGTCCAGCAGGATCGGACGCTGATTCGCTGACGAAATGGCTCGTCACCGGAACGGGCCGACCAGGACCGAGGCTTCAGGCCTCGGTTTTTTTCGTCGCCAGGTTCGGATAGTGCGCACTACTTGTGTACACTGGAATATCACGATCGTCTCCGACACCGTCCCGCCTGAGTCGGCTGACTACACCCTCTAACCACGCTCTTCCCGTCCTGTCATGAAGAACATTACGCTCAGCGCCGAAGCGTCCCTGATCGAGGCCGCGCGCAGTCAGGCCAGGGCCCGTCACACCACACTCAACGAGCAGTTCCGGATCTGGCTGGCCAGTTATGCAGCGCAGCCGCCCGCAGTCGACGATGCCCTGGCACAGGTCGATCGCATGCGCACATACGTGCGCACGCAGGGGCAACGGTTCACGCGGGATGAGATGAATGAGCGCTGACTTCTACGACAGCAATCTCTTTGTGTACCTGTTCGACGAAACCGCGCCAGCCAAGCA
>CAIXXI010000003.1 GCA_903923345.1 uncultured Burkholderiales bacterium
ATCGGACGCGCTCGCATCTTCGGTCTTGCCATGGCGGTAGATGCCAGCGTTGTTCACCAGATTGTCGACCCGGCCATGCGCCTGCATCACCGCCGCTAAGACCGCCGCCCACTGCGCATCATCGGTGACGTTGTGCAGGTGGAACTCGGCCTTGCCGCCTTGCCGAATGATGTCTGCAACCAGTGCCTTGCCATCGGCTTCGCGCAGGTCGGTCGCGATCACGATGGCACCGTTGGCCGCAAGCAAACGGCAGGTGGCCGAGCCAATGCCGCCGGCTGCGCCGGTGTCGATGGCGACCTTGTTGTCGACTCGGTTCATGGGCGTCTCCTTGCGTGTTGTTGTTTGAGAATCGCTTCAGTGTATTCGCGAGCGGCGGCACAGCGCCCTGATTCGCCGCCTGCGGATTTTCATTTTTCTTCGACCTGCCCGGTCCTGCGCACCATCGCCTCGATCCGCTGGCGGTCCAGCTGCCCGCGCAGACCAATCACGACCAGACGGCCGTCCGAAGGGCGAGTGTCCTGGCGCTCCGATGCGAAGGGGCGAATGTCCACGCGCCGGCCGGTGATCTGCAGCACCACTGGCTCGGAGGCAGCAAAGCCCGGGGTGGTCGGCTGCTTGGCATGAAGGTCGATTCGATGGTGCAGCACGCCTTTGGCACGGATCACACCGCTTGCGTCGGCGATCAATTGCTGGGCGAGGTGCTCGACATTCACTGGATGTTCAACGGTCAGGCTCAGGCTGTCGAACGCATTGGCAGCCGATGGCTTGCGTCGCGCTCGCCGCAAGCCGGCCGCATCGCCGGCAAACAGCGCTCCGCTGCTTGATGCAAGCGACCGCGGCGAATCGACCTCATCGGCCAGGGCACAGACCAGTTCGAGTGGCAGGGTGGCATTGCACGATTCGATCAGGCGCGCGTGGGGTGCTTGTAATGCCAGCCACGATTTGAGCTCGGGCAGCGTTTGCGCCTCGATCAGGTCAAGCTTGTTGAGCACCACCAGGTCGGCGTCCTGAAGCTGCTGGCGCACCGTGTCGCCGACATGCCGATCCTGGGCCTGCTCGCGAACAGACTGTGCGTCGGCCAGGACCATGACTGCATCCACCCCAATCTCAGGGACCAGCTTGACGCTGCGTGCCACGGCACCCGGCAGGGCCACGCCGCTGGTTTCGATCAGCAGCAGGTCGGGGCGTGGTGTGCGTTCGCCCAATGCGATCAGGGCACCGATCAGGTCGCTGCCCACGCTGCAGCACAGGCAGCCGCCAGCCAGTTGCATGACCTCGCCGTCAGTCGACACGATGAGGTCTGCGTCGATGCCGATCTCGCCGAAGTCATTGACCAGAACCGCGATTCGCAGGCCCTGCGCCTGGCGCAGCAGATGATTGACCAGGGTGGTCTTGCCAGCACCCAGATAGCCGCCGATCACGATCGTTGGAATCGCTTGCAGTGGGCTGGGGTGTACGATCGGCGCCATGAATCTGCCCGACTATACCGATGTCCGACGTGCCGTCGAGCGACTTCACGGCGTGGCACACCGCACGCCGGTGATGAGCTCCCGAACGGCCGACTCGCTCACCGGAGCCCAGCTGTTTTTCAAGTGCGAAAACCTGCAACGCGCCGGTGCGTTCAAGTTTCGCGGCGCCTACAACGCGATCGCAGCACTTGACTCCACGCAGCGTCGCGCCGGCGTGGTGAGCTTCTCCTCAGGCAACCATGCTCAGGCGATTGCCTATGCCGCCTCGCTGCTCGAGGTCAAGGCCACGGTGCTGATGCCGTCTGATGCCCCAGCGATGAAAGTCGCCGCCACGCGGGGCTACGGCGCCGAGGTGGTGCTCTATGACCGCTATGCAGAGGATCGCGAGGCGATCGGGCGGCGTCTGTCCGAAGAGCGCGGGCTGACCCTGATCCCACCCTATGACCATCGCGATGTGATCGCCGGGCAGGGCACTGCGGCGGTTGAACTGATCGAGGAGACGGGTCCGCTCGATCTCCTGCTGGTGTGCCTGGGCGGTGGTGGCCTGACCTCGGGATGTGCGCTAGCGGCCAAGGCGCTGTCTCCGGGATGCGAGGTCTGGGGCATCGAGCCCGAGGCGGGCAATGACGGGCAGCGTTCGCTGCAGGAAGGGCGCATCGTCCACATCGATGTGCCTCGTACGATCGCCGATGGTGCACAGACCCAGCATCTGGGCGAACTCACCTTCGAGATCATCCGGCGCGATGTCGCCGGAATTGCCACGGTCAGTGATGATGCCCTGCGTGATGCGATGCGTTTCGTGGCCGAGCGCATGAAGCTGATGATCGAGCCGACCGGCGCACTCGCGGTGGCTGCTGCACTCACGGCCGCCGTGCCGGTTCGCGGTCGACGCGTGGGCATCGTGATCAGCGGGGGCAATGTCGATCTGGCGCGTTTTGCTGCGCTGGTGGTGGCTGCGCAGTGAGGCCTGCGCCCTGCAGCGCAGTCGGTGCCCTGCCGATTCATTGCTGATCAGATGATTCCGCGCGAGCCGATCAACACCTGGGCGCGCTGCTTGCCGATCCTGAACTGGCTGCCCAACTGGCGGCGACCGGGTGTCGTGCGTGCCGACTTGCTCGCTGGACTCACCAATGCGGTGGTGGTGCTGCCGCAGGGCCTGGCGTTTGCCATGCTGGCCGGGCTGCCC
>CAIXXI010000004.1 GCA_903923345.1 uncultured Burkholderiales bacterium
GAGTGCGGGGTGATAGAATCGCCCGCCAGATTTATGACCGCAGCGCTTGAGCGGCGCGGTACCCAAAACAACGAAAGGACAGGACATGAGCGACATCGAACAACGCGTCAAGAAAATCGTCGCCGAGCAACTCGGTGTGAACGAAGCCGAGATCAAGATCGAGTCATCGTTTGTCGATGACCTCGGCGCTGACTCGCTCGACACCGTCGAACTGGTGATGGCCTTGGAAGACGAGTTCGAGACCGAGATCCCTGACGAAGAAGCCGAGAAGATCACCACCGTTCAGCAGGCGATCGACTACGTCAGGGCCCACCCGAAGTCGGCCTGATTCAAGACAGGGAGTTGCAGCGGGATGAGTCGAAGAAGAGTGGTCGTGACCGGGCTGGGCCTTATTTGCCCGGTCGGTAACGACGTCGCCACAGGATGGGACAACCTGATCGCCGGACGCAGTGGCATCGGACCCATCACGAAGTTCGATGCCAGTGCCTTTACGTCCCAGATTGCCGGGGAAGTGCGAGGCTTCAACATCGAAGACTGGTTGCCGGCCAAAGAGGCCCGGCACTTCGACACCTTCATCCACTACGGCATTGCAGCCTCCGCCCAGGCGGTTCGCGACGCCGGACTGACTGCCGATTCAGTCGATCCGGAGCGCGTTGGCGTGATTGTCGGATCGGGCATCGGCGGCCTGCCGATGATCGAAGACAACCACACAGAACTGGTCAATCGGGGGCCGCGCAGGGTATCGCCGTTCTTCGTGCCGGGCTCGATCGTCAACATGATCTCCGGTCAGGTCTCGATCATGCACGGCTTCAAGGGGCCGAACTACGCCGTGGTGTCAGCCTGCACGACGGGCCTGCACTCGATTGGTGACGCAGGTCGTCTGATCGAATACGGCGACGCTGATGTCATGGTCGCGGGCGGCGCTGAAGCCACCGTCTCGCCGCTGGGCATTGCCGGATTCTGCTCGGCCCGTGCGATGTCGACCCGCAACGATGATCCAACCACCGCCAGCCGGCCCTGGGACCGTGATCGCGACGGGTTCGTGCTCGGTGAGGGGGCCGGTGTGTTGGTCCTCGAGGAATACGAGCATGCGCGCCGTCGTGGCGCCCGCATCTATGGCGAGCTTGCCGGCTATGGCATGAGCGCTGATGCTCACCACATCACCGCACCCGATCGGGACGGGCCCCGTCGCGGCATGCTCGCTGCGCTGCGGAATGCCGGGCTGAACGCGGATCAGATCCAATACGTCAATGCCCACGGTACATCCACACCGCTGGGCGACAAGAACGAAACTGAGGCCATCAAGCTGGCATTCGCAGACCATGCCTCGAAGCTGGTCGTGAATTCCACCAAGTCCATGACCGGGCACCTGCTCGGGGCTGCGGGTGGCATCGAATCGGTCTTCACCGTGTTGGCGGTGCATCATCAGGTCTCGCCACCGACCATCAACATCTTCAACCAGGATCCGGAGTGCGACCTGGACTATTGCGCCAACGAGGCGCGGTCCATGCGCATCGATGTGGCCATGTCGAATTCCTTCGGATTCGGTGGCACCAACGGCACTCTGGTCGTCAAGCGTCTGGCCTGATTCCTGCTCGCCGCCCGGAGGCCTGATGAGCCTTGCTGTCCGGATCGATGTGCCCGCCTCGACGGGCTCGCGCCAGCTGGCTGCGGTGACCTGGGCATTGGCGAGCGCAGCGCTCGGTCTGATGGCCTGGCAGATTGGCAGTGGCCCCTCCCTGGTCTTGCCCGATCCAGAGGCCACCCGGTTCGGGTTTGCTGTCCTGCCGGCTCTGTTGTGCGTCTGTGCGGCGGTGAAGGCCTTGCGTGCTGCGCTGGCGCTTGACGATCCGGCCCCTGATCAATCCGGTGAGTTGGTGGTCGATCAGGCTGGCGCTGTCTTGTGGCAGGCACGAGATTGGGCGCGGGCACTTCCGATGACCGTGCGCAGTGTGACGCGTCTGCCGGGCTTGATCCTCCTGGTGATGGCACCAGATACATCGCTTGCGGTCCGATCCGCGCGCTCAGCCAAGACCGTACTGGCAGTGTCCATTCAGGACTTGGCGCCTCACGATTGGCGTAGATTGAATCGCTGGCTGCTCTGGATTCAGCGGGGCTGACCCCGGCGGGCAGTCCGCGCCATCTCACATCACACCTGTTCCCAACATGAAACGACTCTGCTTTGCCTGGTTGACCGCGCTCTCACTGGCTTTCGGGCTTGGCGCCTTTGCGCCGGCCGCCCATGCCCAGGCATCCCGGGAATTGCCCGATTTTGCGGATCTGGTTGAACGGACCGGTCCCGCGGTCGTGAACATCCGAACCACCGCCAGATCCCGCGGCAACACGCCAGGTGCCGGGCCTCAGGTGCCTGAAGGCATGGATGACAGCGAACTCTATGACTTCTTTCGGCGCTTCATGCCGCCTCGGCAGGGGCCGGCACCGCGTGGCCGAGGTGAGGGCGGCGGCGGTGGGTCCGAAGTGCCTCGCGGCGTGGGCTCGGGCTTCATCATCAGCGCCGATGGCTTCCTGCTGACCAATCACCATGTGGTCGAGGGTGCCGATGAAATTTACGTCACGCTCACCGACAAACGTGAATTCAAAGGCAAGCTGATTGGCTCTGACCGACGCACCGATGTCGCGCTGGTCAAGATCGACAGCAGCAGCCTGCCTTCGCTTCGCATCGGCGATCCCGCCCGGCTGAGGGTGGGTGAGTGGGTGGTGGCCATCGGTTCGCCGTTCGGGCTTGAAAATACCGTGACTGCAGGCATCGTCTCGGCCAAGGGGCGAGATACCGGCGACTACCTCCCGTTCATTCAGACCGATGTGGCAGTCAATCCAGGCAATTCAGGTGGGCCCCTGATCAACCTGCGGGGTGAGGTCGTCGGCATCAACTCGCAGATCTACAGCCGCACCGGCGGCTTCATGGGCATCTCCTTTGCCATTCCAATCGACGAAGCCATGCGGGTCGGAGACCAGCTTCGTGCCACCGGTCGGGTCACTCGCGGGCGCATCGGAGTCGGCATCGCTGAGGTCACCAAGGATGTCGCCGAGCCGCTGGGTCTGGCGCGTGCGGGCGGTGCGCTGGTTCGCAATGTCGAATCGGGTGGGCCGGCAGAGAAAGCCGGAATCGAAGTCGGCGACATCATTTTGAAGTTCGACGGCAAGCCGATCGAACGCTCCAGCGACCTGCCGCGTCTGGTCGGCAATACCCGTCCGGGCAGCAAGGTGCCGGTCACCGTCTGGCGCAAAGGCGCCAACCGCGACCTGTCCATCACCGTGGTCGAGATGCAGCCTGAAGCCACTGCGGCCGGGCAGGGTGGTCGCTCGCCGTCCGCCCCGAATCAGGGTTCTGCCGGTCCGGCCAACGCGATGGGTTTCGTGGTCTCCGATATTTCCGAGGAACGCAAGACCCAGCTGCGTATCCGTAATGGGGTGCTGGTTGATTCAGTAGACGGTCAGGCTGCGCGTGCTGGTATCCGCCAGGGTGATGTGATCCTGTCGATCAATAACCAGGACGTGACCGGTGCCCGTCAATTTAATGAGGCGGTTGCCAAGCTCGATCGCAGCAAGCCCCATGTCATGCTGGTTCGCCGCGGCGACAGCGCCCAGTTCGTGCCGATCAGGCCCGCCGCCTCAGGGCAGTAAATCGCTTCGACCTGGCCTGCCTCAATCGGGGCCGCGGCAGCGGCGGCCCCCGATCGGCTATGATGCCAGGCTATCCTGCGCAAGCCTCTTCGCGGCTGCGCCGCCCTCGTGATGGTCATCCCTGGCCGATGGCCGACCGGCGCATTCAAGGCGCCCCCGAACCGTGCTCAATATCCGAAATTTTTCGATCATCGCGCACATCGACCACGGCAAGTCGACCCTGGCTGACCGCCTGATCCAGCGCTGCGGAGGTTTGTCCGACCGTGAGATGGCCGAGCAGGTCCTGGATTCAATGGACCTCGAGCGGGAGCGCGGCATCACGATCAAGGCGCAGACCGCCGCTTTACGGTACGTGGCCCGAAGCGGCGAGACCTACCGGCTCAACCTCATCGACACCCCCGGCCATGTGGACTTCTCCTATGAAGTGAGCCGCTCCCTGTCCGCCTGCGAGGGGGCCTTGCTGGTGGTGGACGCATCGCAAGGCGTCGAGGCTCAGACGGTCGCCAACTGCTACACCGCCATCGAACTGGGTGTCGAGGTGGTGCCGGTGCTCAACAAGATGGACTTGCCGCAGGCCAATCCGGACGGCGCGCGCGAGGAAATCGAGGAAGTCATCGGCATTGACGCGACCGACGCGATCCCGGCGAGCGCCAAGACCGGCATGGGCATCGACGACATCCTCGAGGCCATCGTCGCCCGCATTCCGCCGCCCAAGGGCGATCCGCAGGCGCCGCTGCAGGCGCTGCTGATCGATTCCTGGTTCGACAACTACGTGGGCGTCGTGATGCTGGTGCGGGTTGTCAACGGCAGCTTGAAGCCCAAGGACAAGATTCGGCTGATGGCCAGCGGTGCCTCGGTGCTGTGCGAGCAAGTTGGCGTGTTCACCCCGAAGTCGACTCAGCGGGATTCGCTGTCGGCCGGCGAGGTGGGTTTCGTCATTTCCGGCATCAAGGAGCTCAAGGCTGCCAAAGTAGGCGACACCCTCACCCTGGATCGGGCGCCGGCCGAAAAGGCGCTGGCGGGTTTCAAGGAGGTCAAGCCCTCGGTCTTTGCCGGCCTGTACCCGGTCGAGGCCAACCAGTACGAATCGCTTCGCGATGCCCTCGAGAAGCTGCAGCTCAATGACGCCTCGCTGCAATTCGAGCCCGAGGTGTCACAAGCACTGGGCTTTGGCTTTCGATGCGGGTTTTTGGGTCTGCTGCACATGGACATCGTCCAGGAGCGCCTGGAGCGCGAATACGACATGGACCTCATCACCACGGCACCGACCGTGGTCTATGAGGTGCTGATGCGCGACGGAACGCTGCTCCAGATCGAGAATCCGGCCAAGCTGCCGGATCTGGGCAAGGTCGAGGAAATCCGCGAGCCGATCGTGTCGGTGACGGTCTTTGTGCCCCAGGAATACGTCGGTTCGGTCATCACACTGTGCACCAACAAGCGTGGGGTCCAGACCAATCTCGCCTATCACGGCAAGCAGGTTCACCTGACCTACGACCTGCCGATGAACGAAATCGTGCTCGACTTTTTCGACAAGTTGAAATCGGTCTCGCGCGGCTATGCCTCGATGGATTACGAGTTCCTCGAGTACCGGGCGGCTGATGTGGTCAAGCTCGACTTGCTGGTCAATGGCGACAAGGTCGATGCGCTGTCCCTGATCGTTCACCGCGCCAATGCGCCCTATCGGGGGCGAGATGTGGCGGCCAAGATGCGCGAGCTGATTCCGCGCCAGATGTATGACGTGGCCATCCAGGCAGCGATTGGCGGCAACGTCGTCGCCCGGGAAAACGTCAAGGCCTTGCGAAAGAACGTGCTCGCCAAGTGTTATGGCGGCGACATCACCCGCAAGAAAAAACTGCTTGAAAAGCAGAAGGCTGGCAAGAAGCGCATGAAGCAGGTCGGAACGGTCGAAATTCCGCAGGAGGCCTTCCTCGCGGTGCTGCAGGTCGACGATCGATGAATCAGCCCACCGTTACCCTTTCATTCGCCTGCGAGGTCAGATGAATTTCGCCCTGATCCTGTTCATTCTGCTGGTGGTCTCGGCCATCGCATGGATCATCGACATGGTCTTTCTGGCGCCGGCCCGTCGGCGCGCCGGACGCACCGAGCGGCCGATCTGGCTGGAGTACACCGCCGGTCTGTTCCCCGTGATCGCGGTGGTGTTTCTGCTTCGATCCTTTCTGGTCGAGCCGTTCAAGATTCCGTCCGGTTCGATGGTGCCCACCCTGCTGGTGGGCGATCTCATCCTGGTCAACAAGTTCACCTACGGCATCCGCCTGCCCGTGGTCAACACCAAGGTGCTCAGCCTCAACGAACCCCAGCGCGGTGAGGTCATGGTCTTTCGCTTCCCGAAAGACCCGTCGGTCGATTACATCAAGCGGGTGGTGGCGATTCCCGGCGACCGGATCCAGTTCGAGAACAACCGCCTGACCATCAACGGCAGCCCGGCGCCCATGAAGGATGCCGGCGAGTTCTATGACAGCGAGCGTCTGGTCTACTACCGCCAATATTCAGAGAAGTTGGGAGAAATCGAGCATAAGCTGTTGACAGAATTGGATA
>CAIXXI010000005.1 GCA_903923345.1 uncultured Burkholderiales bacterium
ATCTATCAGGATGCCCAGGCCGGTGCCCAGCAACTGCGCAATCAGGCTGACGCCGCCGAGACCACCGAGCATCTTGCTGCCAAAGATTCCCGCCGCGATGCCGCCCCATGCGCCACACAGGCCATGCAGGGGCCACACGCCCAGCACATCATCGATGCGCAGCCGGTTTTGGGTGAGGGTGAACATCTGCACGAACAGCGCCCCAGCCACTGCGCCCACCACGAGCGCACCCAGCGGATGCATGATGTCGGAGCCGGCACAGACTGCAACCAGGCCGGCGAGCGGGCCGTTGTAGACGAAGCCCGGGTCGTTGCGTCCCATCAGGGTGGCCACCAGCGTGCCACCGACCATCGCCATCAGCGAATTGACTGCGACCAGGCCACTGATCTTGCCGACCTCCTGCGCGCTCATGACATTGAAGCCAAACCAGCCGACCACCAGGATCCAGCTGCCCAGTGCCAGAAAGGGAATGCTCGAGGGCGGATGCGCGGAGGCAATCTTCCCGTCCTTGCCATATCGGCCACGGCGTGCACCCAGGGCCAGCACCGCCATGAGTCCGATCCAGCCACCCACCGCGTGCACCACGACCGACCCGGCGAAATCATGGAAGTTCTCGCCGAAGCTCGATTTCATCATCGCCTGAAAGCCGAAGCGCTCGCCCCAGGCCATGCCCTCGAAGAGCGGGTACACCAGCCCGACCAGCACCGCAGTGGCGATCAACTGCGGGCCGAAGCGCGCGCGTTCGGCAATGCCACCGGAGACGATCGCCGGGATCGCGGCTGCAAAGGTCATCAGAAAGAAGAACTTGACCAGGTCATAGCCGTTCTTTTCGATCAGGGACTCGGCACCGACCAGAAACGAGGTGCCGTAGGCCACGCCATAGCCCACCAGGAAATAGACGAGGGTGGAAACCGCGAAGTCCACCAGAATCTTCACCAGCGCATTGACCTGGTTCTTGTACCGAACCGTGCCCAGTTCGAGAAAGGCAAAGCCTGAGTGCATCGCAAGCACCATGATGGCGCCCAGCAGGATGAACAGGGTGTCGGTGCCAGTCTTCAGGGTCTCCATCTGCATTCTCCGTGTGCGAACCGGACCCTGAGAGCAGGATTCGTTCCACTCAAGCTCACCGCCGGTTCAAAAAATGCCTGATCCGGGTGCATTCCGTGTCGCCATGCGGTGCGCCGGGGGGCGTTCACGCTGCGTGCGGCGCGGGTTCAGCTCGAACTGCAGTGTTCGGGACGGCTGTATTGAGCGATCGGCGCCCCAGGATCGGGCGGTGTTCGCACGATCTTGGGGCTTTGCTGACCGTATTTGGTGCGACCCGGGCTTGTCAGGCTCAGTCGGTCGGCATCAGATAATTGAGCGCCAGACGACCGCCATCGGGGTACAGCGTCTGTCCGGTGAAGTAGGAGCCTTCCTCGCTGGCGAGAAAGACGGCCACACTGGCTACCTCCGACGGTTCGCCCAGTCGGCCCAGTGGGGTGCGCGAGCGGATCGTGCGTTCGGCTGCCGGTGACCCGAGCACGGCCTGGCGAGCGAGATCGGTCGCGATGGTGCCCGGTCCGATCGCATTGACCCGGATGCCATGAGGCGCCAGCGACATCGCCATCACCCGGGTGAGCTGGTTCACGCCGCCCTTGGACACCACATACGGGACCTGGTTCGGGATGGCCAGGATGGCATTGACACTGGACATGTTGATGATCACGCCGGCGCGCTTTTCCTTGACCATGCGACGCGCCACCGCCTGACCGAATACAAAATAGGACCGCAGGTTGATGCTCAGCACCCGGTCGAAATCGGCTTCCTGCAGGTCCAGGAAGTCGGCGGCATGGGTGATGCCGGCATTGTTCAGCAGGATGTCGATCGGGCCGAAGCGCGCGGTCACCGTGTCGATGGCTTCATGGGCAGTTTCGGTCCGGGTCACATCCCCTGTGATCAACACGGCTCGATCGGCACCGATCGACTCGACTGCCTGTGCGCCCCGCTGGGCATCGGTGTCGACGATGCCGACCTTCGCGCCCTCCTGGGCGAAACGCTGAGCGCAGGCCAGACCAATGCCCTGCGCCCCTCCGGTGATCAGTGCGACTTTTGACTCCAGCTTCATGGCTCAATGCTCCTCGTCGGTTGTAAACGGTTGCTGCGCTGACGCATGCGATCATCGTCGATTATGAAGCGCGCATCGACTCCCTCATTCCGACTGATGTCGATCCTGCCGGCATGCGGCCTGGCACTGCTCCTGGTGTTCACTCCGGCTCGCGCGCCCAACGCGCAGCCCGCAAGCCCTGCGCCGCTGGATGCGCCGCAGGCATCGCCCTTGGATGTGGTCGTCCCGCCAGACCGGATCGCACCGGCATCCACTGCAGTGCCGGGCGCGGTGGCCGATGCCATGCGGGCGGCGGCGCTCGGGTCTGCCGAATACGGCGTGGCGGTGGTGCCGCTTGACGGCGGCGCGCCGCTGGTCTGGCACAACGCCGATGCGCCCTTCAATCCGGCCTCGACCATGAAGCTGGTCACCACGCATGCTGCGCTGGCTTTGCTTGGCCCGAACTACCGCTGGCGCACCCAGATCCTGATGCGCGGCCAGCTGGTGGGCGACGTCCTGCAGGGCGATCTGGTGCTGCAAGGCGGTGGCGACCCGAAGCTGGTGATCGAGGATCTGACCGAAATCATCATGCGACTCAGGGCCCGGGGGCTTCGCGAAATCCGCGGCAACCTGGTGGTTGACGATTCGCTCTACGACGTCGGCGATTCAGCCGTCGAGGCTTTCGACGGCGACCGCTCGCAGCCCTACAACGTCCGACCCAATGCGGCACTGATGAATTTCAAGGCGACTCGCGTGTCGGTGCGTCCCCAGACGGGTGGGCTGGCGGTCGACCTGGATCCGCCGCTGGATGTGCCGATTGTCGATGAGGTGAAGCTGGTCCGCGGCGGCTGTCGGTTTGGCGTTGCAGGGCTGGCGATTCGGGACACCGGTCCGGATGAGTCGCCGTCGATCCGGGTGGCCGGCACCTACTCACCGGCCTGTGGCGAGCAATCGACCATGGTGGCCGTGCTGAATCACCGTCAGTTCATTCACGCCTTCTTTGGAGCAGCCTGGCGGGCGGCCGGTGGCCAGTGGGAAGGCCGCACGGTGGTCGAGCGGCGAATCGAGCCGAACCTGCCGGTGCTGGTGCGCTGGGACTCGCCGCGGGTGCTGGCCGATGTGGTCAAGGATATTAATAAGTACAGCAACAATGTGATGGCCCGTCAGGTGATGCTGCAGACGTCCGCCGATCCGCAGCGCAGACGCCCCGCCACGCTGGAACGCGCCCGTGCCACGCTCAACGCCTGGCTCGAAAAGCGCGGCCTGCGCTCGCCCGAACTCATCATCGACAACGGCTCGGGCCTGTCGCGCCGGGAGCGCATCGCGCCGGCCAGCCTCGCCCGCCTGCTGGTGGACGCGTCCCGAAGCCCCTATGCGCCGATCTACCTGGAGTCGCTGCCGGTCGTGGGGATCGATGGCACGATGAAAGGGCGTCTCAAGTCTGATGCGGTGGCGGGCAATGCCTGGATCAAGACCGGAAGCCTCAACGATGTGCGCAGCATTGCCGGCTATGTGGACGGTGTGTCAGGGCGGCGCTATGCGGTGGTCATGCTGGTCAACGGCCCCCGTGCTGGAAACAGCGGCGCCGCCCAGGATGCATTGCTGCGCTGGGTGCATTCCAACTGAGAACACCGGGCGTCACAGGCCCAATTGGCCCCACAGCTCATCGACCCGCTTTTTCACGTCGGCTGACATGCTGATGGTCCGCCCCCATTCGCGATCGGTTTCGCCCGGCCACTTGTGGGTGGCATCGATGCCCATTTTGGAGCCCAGCCCCGAAACCGGCGAGGCGAAGTCCAGGTAATCGATCGGGGTCCGGTCGACCAGCGTCGTGTCCCGGATCGGGTCGACCCGGGTGGTGATCGCCCAGATCACTTCCTTCCAGTCGCGCACATCGATGTCGTCGTCGACCACCACGATGAACTTGGTGTACATGAACTGGCGCAGAAAGCTCCAGATCCCGAACATCACCCGCTTGGCATGACCGGGATACTGCTTCTTCATCGAGACCACTGCCATCCGGTACGAACAGCCTTCGGGGGGGAGATAGAAGTCGGTGATCTCGCTGAACTGCTTGCGCAGGATCGGCACGAACACTTCATTGAGCGCCACGCCCAGAATGGCGGGCTCGTCCGGCGGCTTGCCGGTATAGGTGGAGTGGTAAATCGCCCCGTTGCGCAAGGTGACGCGGTCGATGGCAAAGACTGGAAACCAGTCCTGCTCGTTGTAATAGCCGGTGTGATCGCCGTAAGGGCCTTCAAGCGCCATTTCCCAGCCGTTCAGTGCGGCCGGCGGCAGCTCGCCCGCCCAGCCCAGGCGACGCGCATGTTCACGGGTCAGCGAGCCGTCCGGGTCCGGGCGGATCGAGCCTTCCAGGACGATTTCGGCGCTGGCCGGCACCCGCAGGTCGTTGCCCAGACATTTGACCAGTTCGGTCCGGGCGCCCCTGAGCAAGCCTGCGAATTGATATTCCGACAGGCTGTCGGGGACCGGGGTGACTGCCCCGAGAATGGTCGCCGGGTCGGCACCCAGGGCAACCGCCATTGGAAAGGGCTTTCCGGGATGGGCGGCTGCATGGTCCCGGAAATCGAGTGCGCCGCCTCGATGGGCCAACCAGCGCATGATCGTGCGGTTCGGCCCGATCACCTGCTGACGATAGATGCCCAGATTCTGGCGGGTGCGCTGCGGGCCGCGGGTGATGACCAGCCCCCAGGTGATCAGCGGCGCCACGTCGCCTGGCCAACAGGTCTGGATCGGCAGGCGTCCGAGGTCGACCTGATCGCCCTCCCAGACCTGCTGCTGACACGGCGCCCGGGAGACTTCGCGCGGTGACATGTTGAGCACTTGACGCAGCACCGGCAGCTTATCCCAGGCATCTTTCAGGCCTTTGGGTGGCTCGGGTTCTTTCAGATAGGCGAGCAGCGTCCCGACTTCCCGCAGCGCCTCGACCGACTCTTCGCCCATGCCGAGTGCGACCCGGCGCGGGGTGCCGAACAGGTTGGCCAAAACCGGAAAAGCGCTGGCCCGGCCGTCCTGCACCGGTTGCTCGAACAGCAGCGCCGGGCCCTGAGCGCGCAGGACGCGGTCGGAGATTTCAGTCATCTCCAGGCGGGGCGAGACCGGTGTGCTGATCCGGCGAAGCTCACCCCTGGATTCCAGTTGCGCGATGAAGTCGCGCAGGTCGTCGTACCGCATTGAGGTCTTATCGGAAGGGAAGAACCCGTCATCCTCGCACAGCCGTCGGGATGACAGTCGTTTGACGGTGCGACCTCGACTGGTATAATTCGGTCTTCAATCAACTCCCCGAACGTCGGGGTGCCCGGGTTACCCGGGTCGCGTTGGCGCAGTGGTTCGCCACGCTCAATCGGATCGTCCCACGCCGCCGGAGCACTTCTTCGGCCTGCACAGAGGGCGGCCATCTCACGGCAGACCTGAGGTCTGCCTCGGTATCGGCGGCATGGCCGCCCCGGGCTCGGCCTGATTGTCTGGACTCAGTGTGTCCGGTCTTCGGTGTCGATGCGGTTCCGGCAGAGTCTTCTGCCATGAAAATCGGTTCTCAGCCTGATGGCTGGGAGTGATGCAGCACGTGCTGCATGGGAGTCCTGATGTCCGATCAACACAGCTTGAGTTTGCGTTCGGTGGCGGTCCAGCATGCCCTGTCCGTGGCTCGGTCGTTGCGCGTCGCGGGTCCGGTCGCTCTGGTCACGGCCGTGGCCATTCACGGCACTCTGGGTGGTTTGGAGTCCAATCGTGCGGCGCTGCCGCTTTTTCAACAGGCCGCCTCGCTGGGGTCGCCTGCCGAGTCCAATGCAATCCACACGGCCAGCCTGTCCGTGCTGGAGACGACCCGCCCGGCGTCAGCCCCGACCCACGAATCGGCTCCGATGGAGCCCTGGGTGAGGTCGGATGCGGCGTCCCGAGCAGCGGACATGACGCCGCTCAAGACACCCAAGCAGCTGAGCCGTGAGCAGGCCAACATCGCGCGCTTCATTGCAGCCCGATATCGCCTGACGGTCGAGGCCACAACCGAGTTCGTTCACCATGCCTATCTGGCCGCCCGCGACATGCGCATCGACCCGATGCTGGTGCTGGCGGTCATGTCGGTTGAGTCCAGTTTTAATCCCAATGCACAGAGCTCGGCTGGCGCCCAGGGGCTGATGCAGGTGCTCACCCGGGTCCATGTCGAGAAGTTTCTGCCGTTTGGTGGGATCCGGGCGGCTTTCGATCCAGTCGCCAGCATCCGGGTGGGCAGCTCGATTCTGCGCGATTACATCAGCCGCGAAGGCTCAGTCGAGGGCGGCTTGAAGTCGTATGTCGGTGCGGCGCTGATGGACAGCGACGGCGGTTACGGCGCCAAGGTGCTCAACGCACGCGATCGAATTGCTGCGGCCGCAGCCGGCACGCTGCCGCCCCCAGAATACGCGCCGGTGTCGGCTCCGAAGGTCGCGCTGGTCCGTCGGGGCCTTGACGCCACCGAGACCACCGATGCCCTGCGGGGCCCAGCGGCCGCGGAGCCGGCTTCGCTTGAGCCGTCGGCGGAACCGATGCCTGCGGTTCTCAGCGCGCCGCCCACCGAGACGCCCGCCAGCAACGGCGACCTCTGATCAGCCGAGTCGGGACGGGCCTGCATCCTGAGGCCTGCCCAGGCAGGCCTCGATCCGACTGACCGCCTCGCGCAGGCTCTCGATTCCGGTTGCGTAGGACAGCCGCATCCAGCGATGCGGCTCATTCATGCCGAAGTCATGGCCGGGCACCAGCGAGACATTCGCCTGCTCGAGTAATCGCGCAGCCAGCACATCGCTGTGCCCGAACCGACTGCAGTCCAGCCAGGCATAAAAGGCGCCATCCGGCATCACCGGCACATCCAGTCCCAGCGTTCGCAGTGCCGGCACGATGAAGTCGCGCCGCTGTGCAAACGCCAGCCGTCTGACTTCATAGATTTCAAGTGTTTCCGGCTCGAAGCAGGCGAGTGCGGCATGCTGGGCGAGGCTTGAAGCGCAGATGAACAGGTTCTGGGCCAGTTTCTCGAAGGTGGATACCAGGCCGGGGGGCACGACCAGCCAGCCGAGCCGCCAACCGGTCATGTGGAAATATTTCGAGAAGCTGTTGCAGATGATCAGGTCGTCGCCGAGCTCGAGTGCGCTGCGAGCCGGGCCGTCATAGCTCAACCCAAGATAGATTTCATCGATGATGCAAAAGCCCGAACGGGCCCGAATGGCCGCGACGATCCGGCCCAGCTCATCGAAGGGGATCGAGGTTCCGGTCGGATTCGCCGGCGAGGCGAGCAAAGCCCCGCGCGTGCGTTGAGTCCAGTTTGATTCGAGCAGCTCGGCGGTCATCTGAAAACGGGTGCCGGCATCGACCGGTACCCCTTTCGGCACACCGTCGAATGCCGCGACGAAGTGGCGGTTGCAGGGATAACCCGGATCGGTGAGCAGCACCTCGTCGCCGACATCGACCAGCGCACTGCAGGCCAGGGTCAGGGCACCCGAGGCACCTGCGGTGATGATGATGCGAGACGCATCGATCTTCAGGCCATGCCGCTGCTGGTAATCGCGGGCAATCGCTTCGCGCAGTTCGGCCGTGCCGTTCGCAGCGGTGTACTGGGAATGGCCGGCCCGAACCGCCCGCTCGAGGGCCGCCCGCACCGGCGCTGGCGCGGTGAAGTCCGGCTCACCGATCGACAAATGGATCACTGGATGACCCTGCAGTTCGCGCTGACGGGCGCGCTTGGCCAGTTCCATCACCTGGAAGGGCGAGATCGCTTCGGTGCGTGACGCCAGACGCAAGGATCGCGATGATGGATTCATCGTCGGGGACTCAGGTCTGGACCCAGGGCAGGCCCGTCTTGCGCCAGCCGCCGAGCTCGCCGCGATGACCTTGCCCATCGAGGTCGCCCTCGAAGCCCTCCAGAATATTCATCGCTTGAACGTAGCCACTCTGCGCGGCCAACTGGGCTGCTCCCTGAGAGCGCACGCCGCTGCGGCACAGGAACATCACCGGCTGGTTCGGATCGACCTGCTCGTTCAACTGAGCGATGAACTCCGGATTGACCTGCTGTGCGCCGAAGCTGCGCCACTCGACCAGCGGCGTGCCGTCGATATGCCCGACATAGGACCATTCGGCCAGGGTTCGGACGTCGACGATGACCGCGGCGCCGATGCGCTGCAGCTGCCAGGCCTCCATGGGCGTGACATCGCCGAAATAGGGCCTGGCCTGCTCGAGTGCGCGCTGGCGGGCGCGAGCCAGGATCTGATCGGATGACTCTTCGGCGGCTGCAGGGTTGTTCGGCTTCATTGGGGCGGGACGGAATCGTTGGGAACCCCTCGATTTTAAGCCCTTCAAGCCGCGGGCATTGCGACGCTGGACCGCCCTACATGCCGGGAATGGATAAGCGAATCACTTTCCTGTCGTTCGCCAGACGGGATTTCGCAGTCAGGATGGCCGGCCTGATGCTTCGCCCACCCGAACGGA
This sequence comes from uncultured Burkholderiales bacterium, assembly GCA_903923345.1. Taxonomy (GTDB): domain Bacteria; phylum Pseudomonadota; class Gammaproteobacteria; order Burkholderiales; family Burkholderiaceae_E; genus UBA4615. Next base: position 8,561 of record CAIXXI010000005.1, read on the forward strand.
TCCCCATGCCGCTGAACCCAACGCCGGACAGTCTGCCAAAAGCCGCCCACGTGCCCGACCTCTGGCTGGCCGCTTCGGAGTGTCTGGCCCAGGCGATCGCCCGGCACAGCCCGGCGGTGTTCACCACCAGCCTCGGCCTGGAGGACATGGTCGTACTGGATCTGATCAGTCGGGCGGGTCTCGAGGTGGATGTGGTCACACTGGACACCGGCCGGCTGCACGATGAAACCCACGCCCTGATTGACACCGCGCGCAGCCATTACCGCCGGCCGATCCGCGCGCTGCACCCACAGGCTGACGCGCTGGAAACCTTCACGGCGCTCGAGGGCAGCAACCCGTTTTACCGCTCGATCGAGTTGCGAAAGCGCTGCTGTGAGATCCGCAAGCTCGAGCCGCTGTCGCGCGCGCTGCAGAGCAAAGCGCTCTGGATCACCGGTCTGCGTCGGGCTCAATCCGGAACCCGTACGGGGATCGAAGTCCTTGAATTCGATACCCAGCGCAACCTGCACAAGCTCAATCCACTCGCCGATTGGTCGACGCAACAGGTCCTCGACTACATCGCGCATCACGCGATACCGGTCAACCCGCTGCATGCACGCGGCTTTCCGAGCATCGGCTGCGCGCCGTGCACCCGCGCTGTGCAGCAGGGTGAGGACGAACGTGCAGGGCGCTGGTGGTGGGAGCAGGCGGATACCCGTGAATGCGGTTTGCATGTCGCCCCCGATGGACGGCTGGTCAGAAGCCGTTCGAGTTCGACCCACACTGCAGCAGGAGCTGTCTGATGAATGCCTGGCTTGAAGCGCCGACCGATGCCATCGTCGAGCAACCCGAATCTGCCCTGAGCGAACTCGATGCACTCGAAGCCGAGTCGGTTCATATCCTGCGGGAAGTCGCCGCCGAGCATGATCGGGTCGCCCTGCTGTTTTCCGGCGGCAAGGATTCGGCCGTGGTCTTGCGACTGGCGGAAAAAGCATTTTTCCCGCAGCGGCTGCCCTTTACCCTGCTGCATGTCGACACCGAGCACAACTTTCCCGAGGTCATCGAATTTCGCGATCAGGTGGTGCGTGAACGAGGCCATCGGCTCGAAGTCCGCTCTGTCGGCGAATCGATCCGCACCGGCCGCGTGCGCCTTCGCCATCCGGATGAGCCCCGCAATCCTCACCAGTCGGTGACCCTGCTCGATGCGATCCGCGAGCTGGGTTTCACTGCCTGCATCGGTGGCGCGCGGCGCGACGAGGAAAAGGCTCGAGCCAAGGAAAGAATCTTTTCCTTTCGCGATGAGTTCGGTCAGTGGGACCCCAAGAACCAGCGCCCCGAACTCTGGTCGCTCTACAACGGGCAACTCAACCCGGGCGAAAACCTGCGGGTCTTTCCCATATCGAACTGGACCGAACTCGATGTCTGGCACTACATCCGGCGCGAAGGCATCGAGCTGCCATCGATCTATTTCGCGCACCAGCGCGAGGTGGTGCGCCGCGGCGCTGCCCTGGTGCCGGTGACCTCGCTCACGCCGGCGCGTGAAGGTGAGACGGTCGAGCAGGTCACGGTGCGGTTTCGCACCGTCGGCGACATCACCTGCACGGCGCCGGTCGAGTCGGATGCGGCTGATCTCGATGCCATCGTGCGCGAGACGGAGCACACCCGATTGTCCGAGCGAGGCGCAACGCGTCTGGATGACCAGGCCAATGAGGCAGCGATGGAACTTCGCAAACGACAGGGGTATTTCTGATGAATCGAGACAATCTGCCCATCCGAACCGGTCTGCTGCGATTTGCCACGGCCGGCAGTGTCGATGACGGCAAGAGCACCCTGATCGGGCGTTTGCTCTATGACAGCAAGAGCCTGCTCGCCGACCATGTCACCGCCATCGAGGCCGCCTCGCGCAAGCGGGGCCTGAGTTCGATCGACCTCTCGCTGCTCACCGATGGCCTGATCGCCGAGCGCGAACAGGGCATCACGATCGATGTCGCCTACCGCTACTTCGCCACGCCGGCGCGCAAGTTCATCATCGCCGACTCGCCCGGACATGCGCAGTACACCCGCAACATGGTGACCGCTGCGAGCACCGCCGATGTCGCGGTTCTGCTGGTCGACGCCGAGCGCGGCATTCAGTCCCAGACGCGACGGCATGCGCTGCTGTCGAGCTGGGTCGGTATCTCCCGGGTGGTGCTCGCGGTCAACAAGCTCGATCGGGTGGGCTGGTCGCGCGAGCGCTTCGAATCGATCGAATCCGAGTTCCGTGTGCTTGCGAAAGGACTAGGGTTCGAGCAGATCAGCGCCATACCGGTGTCGGCACTGCTGGGCGACATGGTGGTCGAGCGCGGCACGAACCTGGAGTGGTATCGCGGCCCGACGCTGCTCGAGTGGCTGGAGACCGCACCCGCTCGTCATGACGAGGCACGCGGCTCGCAGCCCCTGCGTTTTCCGGTGCAACGGGTGGTTCGCGTGGCGCAGGGTCAGGGTCGCAGTGATCGGGTCGATGCCGATCAGGATTTCCGCGGCTGGCAGGGCACGGTCGCCAGCGGCCAGGTGGCCGTGGGTGACGAAGTGGCGGTTGCCGGCAGCGGTCAGACCGCCCGGGTCACCGGCGTGTGGTTGCTCGAGCGCTCAGTGCAGTCTGCACAGGCCGATCAGGCGGTCACGCTGACCCTGGATCACGAAATCGACATTTCACGCGGCGATCTGCTGTGCTCCGCTCCGGATGCGGCGGATATCAGCCGCTCGATCGACGCCGAGATCTGCTGGTTCGATGCTGAGCCGATGGTGCCTGAGCGCCCCTACCTGCTCAAGCTGGGCAC
>CAIXXI010000006.1 GCA_903923345.1 uncultured Burkholderiales bacterium
ATGACGAAGATGATCACCAAGAACACCACGATCCCGACCAAGTTCGCGCAGACCTTCTCGACGGCTGACGACAACCAGCCGGCCGTGACGGTCAAGGTCTTCCAGGGCGAGCGCGAGATGGCCGCAGGCAACAAGCTGCTGGGCGAGTTCAACCTTGAGGGGATTCCGTCAGCCCCGCGTGGCACGCCGCAGATCGAGGTGACCTTCGATATCGACGCCAATGGCATCCTGCATGTGTCGGCGCGCGACAAGGCGAGCGGCAAGGAAAACAAGATCACGATCAAGGCGAATTCGGGCCTGAACGAGGCCGAGATTCAGCGCATGGTGAAGGACGCCGAGGCCAATGCGGCCGAGGATCACAAGCGCCGTGAGATGGTCGAGTCGCGCAATCAGGCCGATTCGCTGGTGCATTCGGTGCGCAAGTCGCTGACCGAGCATGGTGAGAAGTTGTCGGATGCCGAGAAGGAGCCGATCGAGGCGGCGCTGAAGTCGGCTGAGGAAGCGCTCAAGTCCGAGGACAAGGAGCGGATCGATGCGGCCGCGGCCGAGCTGATGACCGCCTCGCAGAAGATCGGCGAAAAGGTCTATGCCGGTGAGCAAGGTGGTGCGGCTGCTGCGGCAGCAGCGGCTGGCGCAGCGGGCGCGGGTGCCTCGGCCGCTCAGGATGCCGATGTGGTCGATGCCGAGTTCAAGGAAGTCAAGCGCGACGCCTGATCTTCGGATCGGCGAGAATCACGGTTTGGGCAGGGCCCGGGCAATGACCCGGGCCTGTGCCATTGAGAACGACGGGACAATGTGAATGGCGAAGCGTGACTACTACGACGTGCTGGGCGTGGCGAAAAATGCGTCCGATGACGACATCAAGAAGGCGTACCGCAAGCTCGCCATGAAGTTTCATCCGGATCGAAATCCGGACAACAAGGATGCCGAGGAGCAATTCAAGGAGGTCAAGGAGGCCTACGAGATGCTCTCCGACGCCTCAAAGCGCGAGGCCTACGACCGCTTTGGCCATGCCGGGGTCGATCCGAATGCCGGTGGCCCGGGGGGTGCCGGCATGGGCGGCTTCGGTGATGTCTTCGGTGACATTTTCGGTGACATCTTTGGTGCCACCCAGGGCGGACGCGGCCAGCGCAGCAATGTCTATCGCGGTGCCGATCTGCGCTATGCAATGGACATCACGCTGGAGCAGGCTGCCCAGGGCTATGAGACCGAAATTCGGGTGCCGGCCTGGGAGTCTTGTGAACCCTGCAAAGGCAGCGGTGCCAAGCCGGGCACGAAGGCGCAAACTTGCCGCACCTGCAGCGGCCAGGGCGCTGTCCGGGTTCAGCAGGGCTTTTTCTCGATCCAGCAGACCTGCCCGGCTTGCCACGGCAGCGGCAAGGTGATCCCTGATCCCTGCGAGGCTTGCGATGGTGTCGGACGGGTCAAGAAGACGCGCACGCTCTCAGTGAAGATTCCGGCCGGCATCGATGACGGCATGAGGATCCGCTCGGCTGGCAACGGCGAACCCGGTGTCAACGGGGGGCCTCAAGGAGATCTGTATGTCGAGATCCACCTGAAGGAGCATGCAGTCTTCAAGCGCGACGGAGACGACCTGCATTGCGAGGTTCCGGTGAGCATCACGGCAGCCGCCCTGGGCGGTGCGATCAAGGTGCCCACGCTCAGTGGCGACGCTGAAATCGAATTGCCCGAAGGCACGCAGACGGGCAAGACCTTCCGCTTGCGCAGCAAGGGCATCAAGGGCGTGCGCTCCAGCTATCCCGGCGACTTGTATGCCCACATCATCGTCGAGACCCCGGTGCGACTGACCGACAAGCAGCGGCAATTGCTGCGCGAACTCGAGGTCACGCTCAAGGATGACCGGCACAGCCCCCAGACCCGGTCCTGGAAGGACAAGGTCAAGGAGTTCTTTCAATAGCGGTGCCGGTCGCGGGCCTCAGTTTTCCAGCTTGATGCCGGCGGCCTTCACCACTTTCCCGTTGCGGGCGATTTCGGATTTGAGGAAGGCCAGGGTGTCCTCGGGAGAACCCGAGCCCGGCAACACACCGGTTTTTTCGAGTTTTTCACGCACCTCGGGCGTCGCCAGGATCTTGTTGATCTCGGTATTGAGCCGAGTGATCACCTCGCGCGGCGTGCCGGCGGGCGCCAGCACCATTGCCCAGGTGTTGGCCACGAAAGGCACGCCGCCTTCGGCCAGGGTGTTGAGTTCCGGATAGCCGGGCAGCCGTTTTTCGCTGGCCATGCCGTAGCTCTTGATCTTGCCGGCCTTGATGTGCGGGCTCATCGCCAGCGGCACATCGAACAGCAGCTGGATTTGCCCGCCAATCAGATCAGTCAGTGCGGGCTGCGTGCCCTTGTAGGGAACCAGCTGCATCTTCAGTCCGTGAGTCATCATGAACTGCTCCATCGCCAGATGGGCTGCCGCGCCGATCCCGCTTGAGCCGTAATTGAACTGCCCCGGTCGGGCCTTCACATACGCGACCATCTCGGCAATCGAGTTGGGCGGGAAGGCATTGTTGGCGGTCAGGATCAGCGGCGCGATGCCGGAGAGCGCAACCGGTGTGATGTCATTCATGACATCGAAAGGCATCTTCGCGTAGAGCGACGGATTGGCGGAATGCGCCGCGATCACCGTGGTCAGGGTGTAACCGTCGGGTGCCGACTTGGCCATCATGTCGACGCCGATCAGGCTGTTGGCCCCCGGCTTGTAGTCGAAGATCACCGGCTGGCCGAGCACCCGTGACAGCGGCTCGCCGACTGCACGGGCCATGTTGTCGGTGAAGCCCCCCGGTGTGTAGCCGACGATCATCCGAATCGGCTTGCTCGGCCAGGCACTTTGGGCGCCGGCCGTGCCGGAGGCAAGCACCGCGGCGGCAGGCAGGGCCAGTGTCAGCCGGCGACGCAGGGCGCTGGCCGGGCGGGTTTGATTGCGCGATGGCATGGAAGGGGCGTTCTTGGACATGAGGGCTCCTCGGATCGTCTGGTCGGTTTGATGCGCCGCCATGTTAGACGAGTTCAGCGTCGAGGTTTCAGGGCACTCGGAACGACGGTACATTGCGGGGATGGAACAGATCGTTCATCTGAGACGCCCGATCGGACGACCTAAAGGCCGGGGCGTCGATCCGGCTGCGCGCGAGCGTCTGGCCCAATTGCTCACTGGCTTGGCGCCGCAACGCGAATTGCTGATCGAGTGCCTGCACCGGATTCAGGATGCCGAGCACCACCTGTCTGCGCCGATGCTGGCCGCGCTCGCCGAAACCCTGCGCATGTCGCAGGCCGAGGTCTTCGAGGTCGCGACCTTCTATCACCACTTCGATGTCGTCGGCGCGGGGCAAACGCCTCCATTGCCGCTGACAGTGCGGGTCTGCGACTCCCTGTCGTGTGCATTGCAAGGCGCCGAGGCACTGGCCGAACGGCTCGAATCTGCCTTGCAAGGCCGTGCCCGTGTTCAACGGGTGCCCTGTATCGGACGCTGCGCCCAGGCGCCGGCGGTGGTCGTAGACCGTCATCCGGTGGCACCGGCCAGCGAGCAGCGTGTGCTCGATGCGGTTGCCCAGGACCTGCGGGACTGTGAACCGCCTGCCGTGACCGATCTTGCGGTGGCCGTGAACGCCGGAAGCTATGCCCGGCTCTTGCGCTGCCTGCGCGGTGAGATCGATCGTGAGTCGGTCTTCGATCAGCTGGATCGAGCCGGCCTGCGCGGCCTCGGTGGCGCGGGCTTTCCGACTGGCCGAAAGTGGCGAACAGTCGCCTCCCAGCCCGGCCCGCGGCTGATGGCGGTCAATGCCGATGAGGGCGAGCCTGGCACCTTCAAGGATCGGCACTGGCTGGAGACCGCCCCCCACCGCGTGCTCGAAGGTGTGCTGATTGCCGCCTGGGCGGTCGGCGCGAAAGGCTGCTGGATCTACCTGCGCGATGAATACGCAGGCGTTCGGGCCCTGCTCGAGCCGCTGGTGGCGGCCATCGGCCCGTGGCTCGAGACGGTCTGGCCTGACTCGGTCGATTCGCCGCGTCCCGCACTGCATCTGAGCCGAGGCGCAGGCGCCTATGTCTGCGGGGAGGAGTCGGCGATGATCGAGTCGATCGAAGGCCGACGGGGCACGCCGAGGCTGCGGCCGCCCTACGTGGCACAGGTCGGACTCTTCGGACGCCCGACGCTGGTCAACAACCCCGAGACCCTGTACTGGGCCTCGGTCATTCTGGAGAAGGGGGCGCCCTGGTACGCAGCGCAGGGGCGGCGCGGACGCACCGGTCTGCGTTCCTTTTCGGTTTCGGGGCGGGTTCGCGATCCCGGGGTCAAGCTCGCACCAGCGGGCATCAGCCTGCGCGAACTCATCGACGAACACTGTGGCGGGATGGCTGCCGGGCACGTGTTGTTCGGCTATCTGCCGGGCGGTGCGTCCGGCGGCATCCTGCCCGCGTCGCTGGCCGATGAACCGCTCGATTTCGACACGCTGGCGCCGCACGGTGCTTTCGTCGGGTCATGTGCGGTGATCGTGCTGTCCCAGTTCGACCGGGCCCGGGACGCCGCCGCGAACCTGATGCGCTTTTTCCGTCATGAGTCCTGCGGCCAGTGCACACCCTGCCGTGCAGGTACGGCGCGCGCGCAACAGCTGATCGGGGCGCCGCTCTGGGATGCGCCGCTGCTGGCTGAACTGTCCCAGGCGATGCGTGATGCCTCGATCTGCGGGCTGGGTCAGGCGGCGCCCAATCCGGTCGATTCGGTGCTGCGCTTTTTTCCCGATGAAGTGAGCCGCTGATGAGCGCCAGCCCCGCTATCGCCTCCGACCCCATCCGGTTCACACTCGATGACAGAGCCATCGAAGCTCGCAGCGGTGAGTCGATCCTGCAATGCGCTGCACGCCATGGCGTCGACATTCCGCACCTGTGTCATGCCGACGGCTTGCGGCCAGATGGCAATTGCCGCGCCTGCGTGGTTGAAATCGACGGCGAGCGCGTGCTGGCCCCGTCGTGTTGCCGCGCTCCCGCCGAGGGGATGCGGGTCCAGTCGGCCAGCGCCCGCGCGCGCGTCTCTCAGCGCATGGTTGTTGAATTGCTGCTGGCGGATGCGCCGGCTGCGAGCCAGCGGGCTGATTCCGAATTGCTCGCTTGGGCCAGCGCGCTTGGGGTCTCGGGCACGCGCTTCGCTGCGCGTGCGCCCACGGATGCCGATCTCTCGCACCCGGCGATGGCGGTCAATCTGGATGCCTGCATCCAGTGCAGCCGGTGCGTGCGGGCCTGTCGTGAAGAGCAGGTCAATGATGTGATCGGCATGGCCTGGCGTGGTGACCATGCACGGGTCGTGTTCGATCAGTCCGACCCGATGGGCCTGTCCACCTGTGTGGCCTGCGGCGAATGCGTTCAGGCCTGCCCGACCGGCGCCTTGATGCCGCGCGAATTGGGCGGGCCGCGAGCAGGGCAGGTCATCGATCCGGTGGCACCGGATCGCCGGGTCGATTCGCTGTGCCCCTTTTGCGGGGTGGGCTGCCAGCTCACCTATCACGTGCGTGACGAGCGCATCGCATGGGTTGAAGGGCGCGATGGCCCGGCCAATCACGGCCGACTGTGCGTCAAGGGCCGCTTCGGCTTCGACTATGCGGCCAGCCCGGATCGCCTGACCGTGCCACTCATTCGCCGCGCGGATGCGCCCAAGCAGCCCGACTTCGAACGCGTGCCAGCCAACTGGCGCGAGCAGTTTCGCGAAGCGAGCTGGGACGAGGCGCTGGCGTTTGCAAGCCAAGGTCTGACACAGATCCGCGATTCGATGGGCCCGAATGCATTGGCCGGGTTCGGCTCGGCCAAGGGCAGCAACGAGGAGGCCTATCTCTTTCAGAAGCTGGTGCGAACCGGGTTCGGCACCAACAACGTCGACCACTGCACCCGCCTGTGCCATGCCTCATCGGTGTCGGCATTGCTCGAGGGGCTAGGCTCTGCGGCGGTCTCGAATCCGGTCTCGGATGTGCAGTTCTCTGACCTGATCTTCGTGATCGGAGCCAATCCGACCTCCAATCATCCGGTGGCAGCGACCTGGATCAAGAACGCGGTTCAGCGCGGCGCAACGCTCGTCGTGGCCGATCCGCGCAGAACCGACCTCGCTCGCCACGCGCGCCACGTCTTGCAGTTTCGCGCCGACACCGATGTCGCCATGCTCAAGGCGATGCTGCATACCCTGATCGAAGAAGGCCTGGTGGATCAGGCATTCATCGAATCCCGAACCGAGGATTTCGAGTCCCTGGCTGAATCGGTGCGCGACAACAGTCCGGAAGCAATGGCGCCGATCTGCGGCATCGAGGCCGAAACCCTGCGCGACGTGGCACGGCAGTTCGCGCGTGCCGAATCGGCCATGATCCTGTGGGGCATGGGCGTGTCCCAGCATGTTCACGGCACCGACAACGCCCGGTGCCTGATTGCACTGTCGCTGCTCACCGGCCAGATCGGGCGCCCGGGCACCGGACTGCATCCGCTGCGTGGCCAGAACAATGTGCAGGGCGCATCCGATGCCGGCCTGATTCCGATGATGCTGCCCGACTATCACCGTGTCGACGATGCCAACGCGGCGGGTCTGATCGAGCATCTCTGGGGGATGCCGATCGACCGCAAGCCGGGGCTGACCGTGGTCGAGATCATGGATGCCGCCGCCGCTGGTCGGATCCAGGGCATGTACATCATGGGTGAGAACCCGGCGATGTCGGATCCGGATCTGCACCATGCGCGCGCTGCGCTGGCCAGCCTGAAGATGCTAGTCGTGCAGGATATTTTCCCGACCGAGACCGCTTACCTCGCCGATGTCATCCTGCCGGCGTCGGCCTTTCCCGAAAAGACCGGCAGCTTCACCAACACTGATCGCATGGTTCAACTGGCCCGCAAGGCCGTCGAGCTCCCGGGTCAGGCCCGTCAGGATCTCTGGATCATCGTCGAGATGGCGCGCAGGCTGGGCCTGGACTGGACGTATGACCATCCGTCCCAGGCCTTCACCGAGATGCGCGAGGCCATGCACTCGATCACTGGCCTGAGTTGGGATCGGCTCGAGCGTGAAGGCTCGGTGACCTACCCCTGTCCGAGCCCCGACGATCCGGGGCATCCGGTCGTGTTCATCGACCGATTCATGACGCAAAACGGGCGAGCACGCCTGATCCCGGTTAGCCTGCGAACTGCCGACGAGCGCCCCGATGATCAGTATCCCTACGTGCTGATCACCGGCCGCCAGCTCGAGCACTGGCATACCGGCGCCATGACCCGGCGGGCAGCAGCGCTCGATGCGATCGAGCCCGAGGCCACGGTGTCGATGAACCGAAACGAGTGCGCAAAGCTGGGCGTGCAGGCGGGCGAGCGGGTCACGCTGAGCTCGCGGCGCGGCTCGATTGCACTGATCGTGCGTCAGGACGACGGCATCGCCGATGGCTCGGTGTTCGTGCCCTTTGCCTATGCCGAGGCGGCGGCCAATCTGCTGACCAATCCGGCGCTCGATCCCTTCGGCAAGATTCCCGAGCTAAAGTACTGCGCCGTTCAGGTGGCCCGGGCCTGACTCGCTTGCGAAGTCATCCCGCGCGCCCGCCCATTCCCCGTTCCACTTCCAGGAGTTACCCGTGTCCGGATATGCCGTCGCCCAGCCCTTCCACCTTGCCTTCCCGGTTCACGACCTGCAGGCTGCGCGAGCGTTCTATGGCGGTTTGCTGGGCTGCCCCGAGGGTCGCAGCTCGCCTGACTGGATCGACTTCAATCTCTTCGGACACCAGATCGTGGCGCACCTTGCGCCCGATGAAGCCGGCCATCGACAGACCAGCAAGGTCGACGGCGACAATGTTCCGGTGCGCCACTTTGGTGTGGTGCTCGACCTGCCTGACTGGCAGAAGATGGCCGATGTTCTGAAGGCGGCCGGCACCGAGTTCGTGATCGAGCCGCACATCCGCTTCAAGGGCGAAGTCGGCGAGCAGGCGACCATGTTCTTTCTCGATCCGTCGGGCAATGCACTCGAATTCAAGGCCTTCGCGGATCCTTCCAGGCTGTTCGCGAAATAGATCGATCGGTGCAGGTCGGCGTGCGCGGTTACCATGGCGGTCCATGAGACCGGGGAGAGGCAGACCATCATGAGAACGAATCAGCAGGAATTCGACCGCGCCCAGCAGGTGCTGGTGGGTGGCGTGAATTCAGCCGTGCGCGCCTTTCGCGCTGTGGGTGGCACACCGCGCTTCATTGATCGCGCCGAGGGTGCTTATCTGTGGGATGTCGAGGGCAAGCGCTACATCGACGATCTGGGCTCTTGGGGCCCGATGATCGTCGGTCACTCGCACCCAGCCGTGGTCGAACGGGTTCGCGCCGCGGCCGCACGCGGCTTGTCCTACGGTGCGCCCAATGTCATGGAGACCGAGCTGGCCGAGCGCATCTGCACGCTCTTTTCCCATGTCCAGCGGCTGCGTTTCACCAGTTCGGGCACCGAGGCGGCGATGTCGGCGCTGCGGCTGGCCCGCGGTGCCACCGGACGCACCAAGATCCTGAAATTCGAAGGCTGCTATCACGGCACCGCAGACAGTCTGCTGGTGAAGGCCGGCAGTGGCGCGCTGGCCTTCGGGCAGCCGAGCTCAGCCGGTGTGCCGGAAGACCTCGCCCGTCACACCCTGATCGCCCAGTTCAACGACCTGGCCAGCGTGCAGGCGCTGTTTGCAGCCCATCCTGGGGAGATCGCCTGCGTGATGGTCGAACCGGCGGCCGGCAACATGAACCTGATCCTGCCTGAACCGGGTTTCCTGGAAGGCCTGCGCACGGTCTGCAGCAACGACGGCGCCTTGCTGATTTTTGATGAGGTGATGACCGGCTTTCGGGTGGCTCTGGGCGGCATGCAGCAGGTCAGCGGTGTGACGCCTGATCTGACCGCGTTCGGTAAGGTGATCGGCGGCGGGATGCCGGTGGGTGCGATTGGCGGGCCGGCTTCAGTCATGGACATGATGGCGCCCCTGGGCCCGGTCTATCAGGCCGGCACCTTGTCAGGCAATCCGATCGCCATGGCGGCGGGGCTGGCCACACTCGAGCTGATCAGCGCGCCTGGCTTTTATGAAGCGGTCTCGGCCCGGCTGGCACGATTGGTCTCAGGCCTGCGCGACGCGGCTCAGGCCGAGGGGGTGACCTTCTGCGCCCAGAGCCTGGGCACGATGGCCGGCATGTACATGATGGCCACGCCGCCACGCAGCTATGCACAGGTCATGACGCAGGATGTCGAGCGCTTCAAGCGCTTTTATCACCGCATGCTCGAGGCCGGTGTCTATTTCCCGCCTTCGCCAGTCGAAGCCTTCTTCTTCTCGTCGGTCCACGGCGATGCAGAAATCGACTTCACACTCGACTGCGCCCGCACGGCCTTCAAGGGACTCTGATTGAGGGCCGCACCGGACCGAGCGTGATGCCGGTCCGGTTCAGTGCAGGGTTCGGCGCGGCTTCGGGCTGCGACCCCGAAACAGCGTCTGCATGACTCGGGTTGTGCCGACATTGACCAGGTCCTGGCCGATCGAATGGCCTTCGTCGCCGACGATGTCCAGGCTCACATCCGCCCCGACGGCCTTCATGCCCCGAAAGGCCTGGCTTGAATGGATGCTGGGGACTGCGCTGTCGAATTCCCCGTGGATGAGATGGACCGTTGCGCCGAAGGTATCGCCCTCGCGCACCGGTCGGGCTAGGCGCCCCGAGTAGGAGACGATGATGCCAGCCGGCGCCGGCGCGCTGCGCGCCATCTCCAGTGCCAGCGTCGCGCCCTGCGCGTGACCGACCAGCACGGTCCTGTCGGGCGAGATGTCCAGCGCCTGCTGAACCTGGCCGATGCGCTGAAGCACCCTGTCACGAGCACTGCCGATTCGATCCAGCGCCAATCCGTCTGCCGCGCTGGCATCGAACCAGTCGCAGCCCTGAGCGAATCGGCGCAGGCCCTGCATCAGGATGGCCACCGCCCCCGGGAATTTGAGTTGCCAGGCAATCGCCACTGGCGCGAATCCCTCAGGCGAACTGCCGCTGGCATGCAGAAAGACCAGCAGGCGACGTGGCGCCTGCTGATTCACCGGAGGCAGCTCCAGCCAGAGCTGATCACCGCGCTGATCGATATCCATTGATTCGTTGCGCTCAGAATAAGTGGCGGGAAACCCACCAGGCCAAGGCGGCCAGAATCGCCGACCCGGGCAAGGTCAGCAGCCAGGTCCAGACAACCAGGGTGGCCGGCTGCCAGCCCACCGAACCCATCGTCGTGGCGGAGTCGGCACCGTGAATCGCCCCGGCCAGCGCCTGCGTGGCTGACATCGGAATGCCGATCGCAGTGGCTGCCAGGAGGGTGATCGCGCTGCCGGTCTCGGCGCTGCAGCCGGCCGCCGGACGCAGGCGGTTGATCTTCTGGTTCATGGTCCGAACGACCCGCCATCCTCCCAGCACGATACCGAGTGCCAGGCTTAGAAAACACGCGGGTGCCACCCAGCCGGGCGGGGCCTGCACGCCGGATGCACCGCAGACGATCATGAGCAGCCAGATCAGGCCCATCGTCTTTTGTGCGTCATTGCTGCCGCGTGCCAGGTTGTAGAGCGCGCTCGAGACCAGTTGCAGTCGGGCAAACCAGCGGTCGAGATAGCGCGGTGGCACCCTGCGAAGCAGCCAGGCGATGGCGATCAGCAGCACGGCGGAGAGTGCAAAGGCAATCAGCGGCGACAGCGCGATGGCGATGGCGACCGTCAGCAGTCCGCTGCCGTAAATTGAAGCAGGCCCTGCGCTGGCGAGTGCCGCCCCAATCAGCCCGCCGATGATGGCCAGCGACGAACTCGATGGCAGATCGTATCGCCAGGTGAGCAGACTCCAGGCCAGTGCCGCAGTGATCGCGCCGAATACCACCCGATGGTCGATTGTCGGGACGTCGATCATGCCCAGTGCCACGCTGCGGGCGACCGGCCATTGGGTGAATGCCCACATCGCCAGAAGCTGAAAGAGTGCAGCCCAGCAAACCGCCTGATAGGGCTTGAGCGCGCGGGTCGAGACCAGGGTGGTGATCGAGTCGGCTGCGCCCTGAAAGCCGATGATGAAATCCAGCGACAGCGCCAACAGAATCAGGCAGGTCAGCAGACCGAGGCTGATCGTGATGCCACTCATTGTCCGTCTCCAGCGCGCGGCACACCGGTCTCAGGCATTTTCGAGCACGACACCCTCGATGATATTGGCGACATCTTCGCAGCGGTCGGTCAGCGTCTCGAGCAGTTCGTAGATCGCCTTGAGCTTGATCAACTGGCGGACATCGGGCTCGTCACGAAACAGCTTGGACATGGCCGCACGCATCAGCCGGTCTGCGTCGGATTCCAGTTGATCGATTTCCACACACAGCTTCAGGATCGAGTCGGCATGGGCCATGCTGGGCAGCATCGACACCGCCGCCCGCACCCGCTCCGCGCACATCTGCGCGAGGGAGGCGAGCTGCACGGCTTCGTTCGGGATGACCTGGATGTCGTAGAGCATGACCGACTCGGCCACGTCCTGAGTGAGGTCCAGGATGTCGTCCATGCGCGAGATCAGCAGGTGGACGTCGTCGCGGTTGAATGGCGTGATGAAGGTCTTGTGCAGCAGGGACACCGTCTCGTGGGTGATCTTGTCGGCGGATTTTTCGATCTCGTCGATTGCTTCGAGCTCACGCTCGCGCACGGCCTGGTCTTGAAAGTGCTGCATTAGGTGCACGAGATGGTGAGCGCCGTCGACGATTCGGTCGGCGTGCTGGTTGAAGAGGTCGAAAAAGCGCCCCTCGCGGGGCATCAGGCGGCCGAGCATGATTGAGACTCAGGTGAGGCGGATCGGTTCAAGCGTAGCAGGAATTCCCACGGCGGCCGTCGCGCCGGGTCGTGGGTTCAAGTGCCCTGTGCAGCGCGCCGCAGCCGTTCCAGGTAGCGCTCATTGGACGGTGGCGTGCGATCACGTTGCGCCTCCCACAGGGTCTGGGCCAGTGCATCAATCGCCCGGTGCGCGGCCTCATGCTCATCCTGAGTCGACTGCATCAGTGCCTGCCAGGCCGTGCGGATCCCGGGCGGCTGATCGATCTGCAACTGCTCGACGAGCGAGACATGCAGGCTCAGGTGCAGAAACGGATTTTCGCGGCCTGCCTGCGGCGAGAACTCGGCTTCCAATGCCGCCGGACCGCTCTCGAGCAGTGCGTGGTATTCAGGGTGGCGGGCCATCCAGTCGATGGCGATGGCCTGCAGGGGCGTGACCGGCTTGCGCCCGTCGCGCAGCTGCCAGGCCTCGCAAAAGAAGGTGCGAACTTCATCACGACTCGGATTGAACACGTCGCCTCGATGCAGGGGTGGTCGGCCTCGATGCCTTGACCGATGCGCGCGTGCTGGGCGCATCAGCGGTCTGGGGGTCGGGCGTCTTGGGACGGAAAGGACACAGGTCAGAGACCGGGCAGCGCCAGCACTCTGGCTTGCGTGCCTTGCAGATGTAGCGCCCATGCAGGATCAGCCAATGGTGCGCGTCGACGAGAAAGTCGGGTGGAATCGCGCGCATCAGGCCGTCTTCAACCGTGCGCGGCGTGCGCCCGAGCGCCAGCTTCAGTCGATTGGAGACGCGAAAAATATGGGTGTCCACCGCCATGGTCGGCTCACCGAATGCGGTGTTCAGCACCACGTTGGCGGTCTTGCGACCCACACCTGGCAAGGCTTCCAGAGCAGCTCGATCGCGAGGCACCTCGCCGCCGTGCGTTTGCACCAGGATCGCGCAGGTCTCGATGAGGTGTTTCGTCTTGGACCGGTACAGCCCGATCGTGCGCAGATAGGGTTCAAGCCCTTCCACACCCAGTGCCAGGATGGCCGACGGCGTGCGGGCTGCTGCAAACAGGACACGGGTGGCTGCATTGACGCTTCGGTCGGTGGCCTGGGCCGACAGCAGCACCGCGGCGAGCAGCTCGAAGGGCGTCTGGTATTCGAGTTCGGTCACTGGCTTGGGATTGGCTGCCTTGAAGCGCGTGAACAGCTCGATGCGATCGGCCGGCTTCATGCTGCGCCCTCCAGCCGTGCCCGGGCCCGCGCGATCGCGGCTTCGATCACCGCCCGCTTGCGGGCCAGTGCATCGAGTGGCGCGGTGTCAGCGCTCGATGCAGCCTGGTCGAGCTCGTGTTCGATTTCTTCGAGATGGGCTTGAGCCCGGCCGGCGAGCCGCTCGCGCGTGGTCTGCTCGAGCCGTGCAAGGCGTGCTGTGCGCCGCGAAAGCCGCTGGCGCGCCGCGTCCGCTTCGGCCCGACCCCAGCCGGCGAGCGCCGCCGGCGGCTCGACCATCTCGATGCAGTCGACCGGGCAGGGCGCGATGCACAACTCGCAGCCCGTGCAATCCTCGTTGATGACGGCGTGCAGCCGCTTGGCCGTGCCGGCAATCGCATCGACCGGGCAGGCTGCGATGCACAGGGTGCAGCCGATGCACAGGGAATCAATGATGCGAGCGATGTGTCGGGGACGCTCGATGCCGCAGGACGGATCGAGTGGTATGACCGCACGACCGGTGTGCTGCGCAAGCACGGCGATGCCTGCGGCGC
>CAIXXI010000007.1 GCA_903923345.1 uncultured Burkholderiales bacterium
CAGCACCTTGGTGCCGCGCGCACTCGCGGCCTGCTCGAATCGCTCCAACCAGACATCGAGGTTGGCCAGTGCCCGATTGCGGCGCGCCACCGCTTCGTCTCGGGTGCCCTCGAAATCATCGAGCTCCGCCAGTGCATGGGTCCGTCCCACCGTCCAGCGTTGCGAGAGGATCTTCAGATTCTGCTGCAAGCGGACATCAGCAAGCTTTTGCCCACTGCGTGCCTTGAAGTGCATCGACTGGACCTGCATCACGGCTCCTGCGCCGGCACATCGCCAGCAAGCACCTGCGCGACATGCAGCACGCGGGTGGTTGTGTCTCCGGTTCGCCTCAGGCGACCCTCGATATTCAGCATGCAACCGAGATCGCCGAGCACGACACAAGGCGCCCCGCTTGCCTGGATACGCTCGATCTTTTCATCGACGATCGCGCTCGAAATATTGCCGTACTTGACCGAGAAAGTGCCACCAAATCCGCAGCAGGCGCGGGCGTCTTTCATCTCGGTCAGGCGGATGTCCGGGTTGAGCGCAAGCAGGGCGCGAGGCTGGGCCTGCACGCCGAGTTCACGCAGACCACTGCATGAATCGTGATAGGTCACCTCGCCGCTGAATCGTCCGGGCAAGGTCTGCAGCTTCAGCACATCGTGCAGGAACGCGGTGAGCTCCCAGGTCCGGGCGGCCAGCGCATCGAAGCGGTTCAGCAGGTCAGGGTCGTCAGCAAAGAGCTTGGGGTAGTGATGACGGACCATCCCGCCGCATGAGCCTGAGGGCATCACCACGTACTCGAAGTGCTCGAACTCGGCCAGGAATTTTCGGGCCAGATCACGGGCCGTGGCCGTGTCGCCCGAATTGAAGCCAGGCTGCCCGCAACAGGTCTGGCTCATCGGCACCTCGACCGTGCAGCCGGCTGACTCGAGCAATTTCACCGACGACTCGGCAATCTCCGGCCGCATCACATCGACCAGACAGGTGATGAACAATGCCACTCGCACTACAGGCTCCTCGACAGCAATTTTTGACTTGATATAACCTAGCACGTTCCGTCGCCCGGTCAGCGGCGGGCCGACCTGACCTGCTTCGCCCCAAGATGCCGATTGCTCCCGACGATTCAGACACCGTCCCACCCGACACCAGCCGCTCAGCCATCCAGGTCATCGACCGCATGGTCGGCCTGCTCGACGCCCTGGCGGAACGGCCCGAACCGGTCAGCCTGAAAGACCTCTCCAAGCGCACCGGCCTGCATCCCTCAACCGCACATCGCATCCTCAACGACCTGGTCACCGCAAGAATGGTCGACCGAGTCGAACAAGGCACCTATCAGCTCGGCATCCGCCTGCTTGAACTCGGCAACCTGGTCAAGGCGCGCCTGAACGTGCGTGACGCCGCGCTGGGCCCGATGCGCGAGCTGCACCGCACCACGCATCAGCCGGTCAACCTCTCGATTCGCCAGGGCGACGAGATCGTCTATATCGAGCGCGCGGTGTCGGAGCGCAGCGGCATGCAGGTGGTTCGTGCCGTCGGCGGCCGTGCGCCCTTGCACCTGACGTCAGTGGGCAAGCTCTTTCTCGCGGCAGACGATCCGCGCAATGTGCGCGCCTACGCGACTCGCACCGGCCTGGCCGGCCACACCCGCAACAGCCTGACCGACTCGACGCGACTTGAGCGTGAACTCGCTCTGGTGCGGGCCCGTGGCTATGCCCGCGACAACGAGGAACTCGAGTTGGGTGTGCGTTGCATCGCGGCCGGCATCCGGGATGATGCCGGCAAGCTGATTGCGGGGCTGTCGATTTCCGCACCTGCCGACTTTCTCCAGGACGACTGGATCGACCTGTTGTGCTCGACGGCCAACCAGATTTCGTCGGCCATCGGCTACGAATCACGCCATCCCTGAAGGGTTCAGCCCACATACGCCCGGACATCGGGCGTGGTGAAGCTCAGGAGCGGCTGTCGCCCCGTGCTGCGCTGGGTTCGCTCGGGCTGGAGGTCGGGTGCTCGCTCAGCCAGCGCCGAATGCGCTGCGCATCGGCAAAACGGGAGTGGGTGCCGGCGGCATCCAGCAGGACGATGATCACGGGCTTTGAATCGATTCTGGTCTGCATCACCAGACATTTGCCGGCTTCCGAGATGTAGCCGGTTTTCTGCAATCCGATGTCCCAGCCCGGCGCATCCACCAGGCGGTTCGTGCTTCTGAAGATCGCCTGACGCGGGCCCAGGTCAACGGTGAGGTCGGTGGCTGTCGAGAACTGGCGAATCAGCGGATACGCATGGGCCGCGCGAACCATACGGGCCAGGTCGCGGGCGTTGGAAACATTGCTGCTGGACAGTCCGGTCGGATCAGCAAACTGACTGTCGCCCATGCCAATGGCACGCGCCTTGGCGTTCATCGCAGAGACGAAAGCGCCCAAACCGCCCGGGTAATTGCGCCCCAATGCGTGGGCGGCCCGATTTTCCGACGACATCAGGGCGAGGTGGAGCATGTCTGCCCGGGTCAAGCGTGAGCCGATCGGAAGACGAGAGCCGCTGTTGCGTTCGGTATCGCGATCGGCTTCGGTGACCTCGAGGATCTCGTCAGCCCGCAAACCGGCATCAAGCACGACCATTGCAGTCATGACTTTTGTGATCGATGCGATCGGCAAGACGGCTTCAGCATTTTTCTGGAACAGCGGCTGGCCGGTTTGCTGGTCGATGACCAGGGCAACCGAAGATTTCAGGTCAAGGGGATCTTCGACATGGTGAAGACCAATCGCCTGACCAATTGAGATCCGGGGCGGCTCGACACTGCGCGGCACCAGACTGACCTTCACCATGCGCGCGCCCCGGTTTGCTCCGGAGGCCTCGCGCACCGTCGGGCTGCCCGTTCGCCCTGAGGTGCGCAGGGTAGGCCGCTCCCGGGCGACTCGAGCCGAGGCGCTGGTTTTGCTGGGCGTTGCCGCGACAGCCTTGACGGGCGCTTGCGCCACCGGCTTG
This sequence comes from uncultured Burkholderiales bacterium, assembly GCA_903923345.1. GTDB lineage: Bacteria > Pseudomonadota > Gammaproteobacteria > Burkholderiales > Burkholderiaceae_E > UBA4615. Next base: position 2,965 of record CAIXXI010000007.1, read on the forward strand.
CGGTTTGCTTCGGGTGCTTTGCGGGCCGCAGATGCAGCAGGGGCAGTGCGGGAAGCCGCCTGAACCGGCGAAAAGGCCAGCGAAACCGCGGCCATGATCAGAGCCAGCCCGATGCGAAATCCGAACGAACCGCCAACAGGGGGGAAATTCATGGTCGAACCCGAGCTCAGGAATGCCCGGAGTGTATCAGGGCAGACACATTCGGCAAGCAAAAAATCTCGACCGATGAATGACTTGCGAAGCGATGTCGATCCGGGACATGAAGTATCCGACGCACGGCGGCTGGTAGGCGACCGCCGCGACCGATCAAGAAAATGTTGCATCGCAGCAGATTTTACTTGACGCCATCAAAACCTTGCCTATACTCCGCCCCATGTTGCGTCGCACAAAACGCATGCAGCCCGGATTTCACCGTTCGATCCAACCCCGTTACAGCCAAGGAGTTTCATCCATGTTCACGACACCCGATCAGTTTCTGGCCCTGCATAAAGCCAACCTCGAGTCGCTCCAGGCATTGACGGCTTCAACGCTGGCAGGCTTCGAGCGCCTGACGCAGCTGAACCTGGCCACCACCCGCGCCAGCGTTGAAGAAGCCACTGATCGCATGAAGTCGATGCTCGATGTCAAGGATGTCAAAGACCTCGCCGGCGTCGGTCTGAATGCCAGCCAGCCCGCAGCCGAGCGTCTGTCGACCTATGCCAAGAGCGTGTACGAGATCGCCAACGAGACCGGCACTGAAATCGCCAAGGTGATCGACCAGCATTTTGCAGACGGCAACCGCCAACTGCATTCAGTGATCGACGCAATGGCCCGCAACGCCCCGGCCGGCAGCGAGGGCATGGTGACCTTCGTGAAGTCGGCTGTGTCATCCGCCGGCACCGCCTACGATCAGTTCAATCGCGCGTCCAAACAGGTCGCAGAAATGACCGAAGCGAACATTGCAGCCGCCAGCCGCACCATCAGCAATGGTGTTGTCAGCGTGCAGCGCGCCGCCTGATCTGCTTCTCACAGGACCTGGCTCCAGTTGGAGCCAGGCTCAATGGCCCTGTGCATCACTGCTCAGGGCCATTTTTTCGAGCCACGCTGCCCCGAACTCAGCCGATCTGACCGCCCAATTCCAGCACGCCCAGCCGTAACGCTTCGAAGGCCTGATCGACCTGCACCGGATCACCCTTTGCGCCGAGTTCGATATGACGGCGAGCACCGCCCTCGCCCACTGAAGGCAGGCTGTAGACCCTGATCCCTTCAAACCGGGCCTCGACCGATTCCATCAACGGCGTCAGCGTTGATTCGGCGAGTTCGAACACCAGGGCCGAGCGATCAGCCTGCGGTGCAAGATGAAACTGGTCGGCGTAATGGGTATCCAGCACCCATTCGATCATCGGCCAGGCCATGACCGGAAAGCCGGGCTCGAGCGTGTGCGCATGCAGAGAAAAACCGGGAATCCGGTTGAAGGGATTCGGTATGATGCGAGCGCCTTGCGCAAACTCGCCCATCTTCAGGCGTTGCTGATTTTCGGGTAAGGACATGTCAGCCTTGGCCTTGCCCTCGGCAGCCATCTCCTGCGTGCGTTCGGTGATCAGGCGAACCGCCTCGGGATGTCGAGTCAGGCCCAGCCCGAGCGCG
>CAIXXI010000008.1 GCA_903923345.1 uncultured Burkholderiales bacterium
TCAAGCCGCTTTAGCTTTTCTTTCGTCTTGCTGTCGCAAAACTCTGCTAGGCCACTGACTCACACTCTCTGCTTCTACCGGAGTAGAGCCCCTGAAATTCAAGGGTTTCGGCTGGCTGACCGCTTGCATGACCATTGGCCTAGTGCGTTGCGGCTGCTTGCTTTCGTTCAGCAGAGCCAGAGACTATATCTGGCTTTTTTGGGGATTGCAAGTCGAGGCAGAAAAAAAGTCCAAGGTCTGACTGACTGCGCTTGCACGCCGAGCCCTGCAGCAGAGGCAGCCTTCCAACAAAGCGCTGAAGCGGGCTGCTTGGTGACACGCTCGGCCAGGTCTGCGGCTAGAGTTGCACGGCTGAAATCGATGCGCCGACTGAGTTGGCCTGGCCTACACTGCCGAGCGTCATCCGCGATCATTCGCGGGCTGGCCGCGTTCCTGGGTCCCTTCGCAGCACGCGATCGATTTTATGGTCTTTACTTTGGAGACAACTCATGACCACAGCACAGATTGATGGCGTGTCCATCACCACGCAAGCCAATGTGTACTTTGACGGCAAGTGCTTCAGCCACAACCTCACCAAACCTGATGGCACGAAGCTCTCGGTCGGTGTCATTCTGCCGGCGACCCTTGTGTTCAATACCAGCGCCCCGGAAGTGATCGAAGGTGTTGCCGGTTCGTGTGAATACAAGCTGGATGGCAGCACCACCTGGATGCGATCAGGCCCAGGCGAGTCATTTGCGGTGCCGGGACAGTCGCGGTTCGAGATACGCGTCACCGAGGCGTACCACTACGTGTGTCACTTCCGCTGAGTCGAAAACGCGGGCGAATGATGCTGAAGGCCTGCGATTCATCGTGTGGCAGCCTGAAAGGGCTGTGCTAACCTCGACTGGATACGGAGGAGCAGATCGCATGGCAGCCGAACAGACGCTGGAAGCTCAGCTCGACCTGGAGCGCGATCTGCAGTGCCCCATGAGCACTGGTCACGTTGACATCGAAGGCGTGGGCGCCTTTCTGTCCAAGCGCGCTGGGCGCTTCGAGGGCCGATGACCGTGCAGGCCGAACCCCTGGCTTTAGCTCAGGAGGTCGCCCGCCTCATGTGGGCTGATGACCGTGCCTCTCAGGCCTTAGGCATGCAACTCCTGGAGGTGCGGCCCGGATATGCCCGACTCAGCATGACCGTGCGTCGCGACATGACCAACGGACATGGCATCTGCCACGGTGGATTCATGTTCTTGCTGGCCGACAGCACATTCGCATTTGCCTGCAACAGCCATAACCAGAAGGCGGTGGCAGCCAGCGCCGAGATCCATTTTCTGGCGCCGGCCCAGGAAGGAGACGTGCTGACCGCAGAAGGCCAGGAACAGCATCTGGCCGGACGCAGCGGGGTCTACGACACCCGGGTCACCGACCAGAATGGCAAACTGGTTGCGCTGTTTCGCGGCAAATCGGCCAGCATCAAGGGTCAGTTCATCGAGCCGAGCGCCAGCGCGCAAAGCGCATCCACCCCCCATCCAGGACGCGAGCCATGACGCGCTTTCCACTCGAGCCGATTGAAACCGGAAGCCTGGATGAGTTGCGGGCATTGCAGCTGCAGCGACTGAAATGGTCGTTGGCTCATGCCTATGACCATGTGGCGCACTATCGCTCCAAGTTTGATGCGGCCGGCGTACACCCCTCCGATCTGCACACATTGGCAGACCTGTCGAAATTTCCGTTCACCACCAAGGCCGATCTGCGTGACACCTACCCGTTCGGCATGTTTGCGGTGCCGCGTGAGCAGGTCGTGCGCATTCATGCATCCAGTGGCACGACCGGCAAGCCGACGGTGGTGGGCTACACCGCGCAGGACATTTCCATCTGGGCGGATCTGGTCGCACGCTCCATGCGCGCAGCGGGTGCGCGCCCGGGCGACATGGTGCATGTCAGCTACGGCTACGGCCTCTTTACCGGGGGGCTGGGAGCGCACTATGGCGCCGAACGACTCGGACTGACCGTGGTGCCTTTCGGCGGTGGGCAGACTGAAAGACAGGTGCAACTGATCACCGATTTCAAGCCCACCATCATCATGGTCACGCCCAGCTACATGCTGGCCGTCGCCGATGAATTTGAGCGTCAGGGCATCGATCCGGCATCGACCAGTCTGCGGCTGGGCATCTTCGGTGCCGAACCCTGGACCAACGAGATGCGCGCCGCCCTCGAGGCTCGCATGCACATCGACGCGGTTGACATCTACGGACTGTCGGAAGTGATGGGGCCCGGGGTGGCCAGCGAGTGCGTCGAGACAAAAGACGGTCCGACCGTCTGGGAAGACCATTTCTTCCCTGAAATCATCGACCCGGTGACAGGTGAACCCGTGCCCGACGGACAGGAGGGTGAACTGGTGTTCACCTCGCTCACCAAGGAAGCGCTTCCAATCGTGCGTTACCGCACGCGCGACCTGACTTGTCTGCTGCCCGGTACCGCACGCACCATGCGGCGCATCCGCAAGATCACCGGCCGCTCGGATGACATGATGATCATCCGTGGCGTGAACGTTTTTCCGTCGCAGATCGAGGAGCTCATCCTCAAACGGGCGCATCTTGCGCCCCACTATGTCTGCGAGATCGACAGAGAGGGGCCGCTGGACACGCTCACGGTGCGTGTCGAGGCGAAGTCCCCTGACCATTCGAGTGGCTCGGAAGCGGCAGGCGAACACGTCGCGCTCGAGCATGCCATCAAGTCCCTGATCGGCGTGTCCTGCCGCGTCAGGATCGAGGCGGCCGGATCGATCGAACGATCGGTCGGCAAGGCGCGCCGTGTGATTGACCGGAGACCCCGATGAGTTCTGCCTTTCGTGCCCTGTTTCTTGAAAAAAATGATGCAGGGGTCAGCGCCTCGCTGCGCGAACTGACCGACGCCGACCTGACCACCCATGCCGGAGACGGTGATGTGGTCGTGCGCATTGCCCATTCAACGATCAACTACAAGGACGGTCTGGCCATCGCCAACAAGTCGCCCGTGGTGCGCAAGTGGCCGATGGTGCCGGGCATCGACGGCGCGGGCACGGTTGAGTCCAGCACACATGCTGACTTCAAGGCAGGCGACACCGTCGTGCTGAACGGCTGGGGCGTGGGCGAAACCCACTGGGGCTGTCTGGCGGGCAAGGCCCGACTGAAGGGCGACTGGCTGGTGCCGCTGCCGGACTCGCTGTCGACGAAACAAGCCATGGCAATCGGCACGGCGGGCTACACCGCGATGCTGTGCGTCATGGCCCTGCAGGAGCAGGGTGTGAAACCGGGCGACGGTGAAGTGCTGGTGACCGGCGCAGCAGGTGGCGTGGGCAGTGTGGCCATCGCATTGCTTTCCGGCCTGGGCTACCGCGTTGCGGCGTCCACCGGACGTGCTGCTGAGGCGGATTACCTGAAGGCCCTGGGTGCGGGCGAGATCATCGATCGTGCAACGCTCTCGGCGCCTGGCAAGCCGCTGCAGAAAGAACGCTGGGCCGGTGTCGTGGATGCCGTAGGCTCGCATACGCTGGCCAACGCCTGCGCGCAGATGCGCTATCGGGGTGTGGTGACAGCCTGCGGACTGGCTCAAGGCATGGACTTTCCGGCAAGCGTGGCGCCCTTCATCTTGCGCGGTGTCCGCCTGATCGGTATCGATTCAGTCATGTGCCCGCAAACCCTGAGGCGTGTGGCCTGGGAGCGACTGGGCAAGGAACTCGACCTGGCCAAGCTCGATGCGATGACCACGCAGATCGGTCTGGCCGGCGCCATCGATGCGGCACCGCGCATTCTGGCGGGTCAGGTGCGTGGCCGTCTCGTGGTGGATGTCGCAGCCTGAGTCAGTGGCCCGCCATCGTGAACGCACAGACCCCACGTCAACCACGACGCACGGCCTCGTCATCGCCAGCCCGATCGGCCGCAGACCCCATCGTCTATCGGATTGATCCGGCGGACCCGCATGCTCATCTGCTGAGGGTGACCCTCACTGTGGCGCGGCCAGCGCCCGAAGGACAGGCGCTGACCCTCCCGGCCTGGATTCCAGGCAGCTACATGATTCGGGAGTTTGCGCGCCACATCGTGTCGATCAGCGCGCGGGTCGGCGCACGAGCCATCGGCCTGGAAAAGAACGACAAGCACACCTGGCGCGCTGCCCCGACCGATGGCCCGCTCACGGTCGAGTACACGGTCTATGCCTGGGACCTGTCGGTGCGAGCTGCGCACTTCGACGCCAGTCACTGCTTCATCAATGCGACCAGTGTGTGCCTGCAAGTGGTCGGCCAGGACCATCTGCCGTGCACGGTGGAGCTGCTCGCGCCGCCGGCGCAACACGCCAGCGGCTGGCGCGTGGCCACCACACTGCCTCGTGCGGGTGCTAAACCGTATGGATTCGGGCGATACCGCAGTGCCGACTACGACGCACTGGCCGATCACCCGATCGAGATGGGGCGCTTTTCGCTGTCGACCTTTGATGCAGCCGGTGCCTCGCATGACCTCGCCATCACCGGCGTGTCGGATGTGGACCATGCACGGCTTGGACGTGACTTGAGCGCCGTGTGTGCAGCGCAGGCCGCACTCTTTGAGCCCCGCACCAAGCGGGCACCCTTTGAACGGTATCTGTTTCTGACCAGCGCAGTGGGCGAAGGCTACGGTGGTCTGGAGCATCGCGACAGCACGGCGCTGCTATGCAGCCGCAACGACCTGCCCTGGCAGGGCATGCAGTCGATGACCGATGGGTATCGCACTTTCCTGGGTCTGGCCAGCCACGAGTATTTTCATGCCTGGCACGTCAAGCGCATCAAGCCCGCGGTGTTCGTGCCCTACGACCTCACGCGTGAAGTGCACACGCGACTGCTGTGGATTTTTGAAGGATTCACTTCCTACTACGACGACCTGATGCTGGTGCGTTCAGGCGTCATCTCTGAACAGGAATACCTCACGCTGCTCGGCCGCAGCATCTCCGGGGTGCTGCGCGGACCCGGGCGCCATGTGCAAAGCGTTGCCGATTCGAGCTTTGATGCCTGGAGCAAGTACTACCGCCAGGACGAGAACTCGCCCAACAGCATCGTGAGCTACTACGCCAAAGGTGCGCTGGTGGCCATGGCCATCGATTTGAGCGTGCGCGCCCGCACGGCAGGACGCGCCTCACTGGACGATGTCATGCGTCTCATGTGGACGCGTTATGGCCGCGACTTCTACGCGGCCAATGGCGGACCGGGTCTCGATCAGCGCGGTGTACCCGAAGACGGCTTTGCCGGCCTGCTGCGCGAAGCCACCGGCGTCTCGCTGGGCACCACATTGTCGACCTGGGTGAATGGTACGGGCGATCTGCCCCTGGCACGACTGCTGGCCCCCTTCGGGATCAACCTGGCGCTCGCGGCGACCGACAGCACACCCACACTGGGCATGCGTATGGCGCAGCGCGGTGCTGACCTCACGGTGGCCACCGCTTTCAGTGGGGGCGCGGCGCATCGGGCGGGTCTGTCGGCTGGGGACGTCGTGGTGGCCTGTGATGGACTACGGGTGAACAGTGAGGCCTCGCTCAAAGCCCTCTTGTCACGGCGCAAAGCGGGTCAGCAGGTGCGGCTGATTGCTTTCAGACGAGATGAACTGGTTGAAGTGGACGCCACCCTGGACGCCCCGGCGTACGCCGAAGCACGGCTCACCGTTGATGCAAACACCCATGCGCTGCGAGAGGGCTGGCTGGGGAAACGTCGACGCCCCGCTGCGAATGCAGGCGGTGCGGTCAGGCAAACAGCTGCTGCAACGCCCGGCCAGGGTCGTCGGCGCGCATGAAGGCTTCCCCCACCAGGAATGCGCCGACGCCCGCCGCACGCATCTGAGCCACGTCGGCTTGAGTGAGGATGCCGCTCTCGGTGACGATGAGGCGGTCGGACGGGATGCGGTGCAGCTGTGACAGCGTGGTCTGAAGGCTGACTTCGAAGGTCCGCAGGTCGCGGTTATTGATACCCACCAGCGGCGTGCGCAACTGCAGCGCACGGTCAAGTTCGTTGGCATCGTGTACTTCAACCAGCACGTCCATCCCCAGTGAATGGGCACAGGCTTCCAGCTCACTGAGCTGTGTGTCATTGAGTGCCGCCACAATCAGCAACACACAGTCAGCACCCCACGCACGGGCCTGATAGACCTGGTAGGTGTCGTACAGAAAATCCTTGCGCAACACGGGCAATCGGCAGGCGGCCCGTGCAGCCTTCATGAACTCGGGCGAACCCTGAAAAAAAGACTCGTCGGTCAGCACCGACAGGCAGGCCGCGCCGCCCTGCTCGTAGGCGCGTGCGATGGCGACAGGGTCGAAATGCTCACGCAACACGCCTTTGCTGGGGCTGGCCTTTTTCACTTCCGCGATCACGGCGGACTGACCGCGGGCGATGCGCGCGCGCATGGCGGCTTCGAAACCGCGTGGTCGCAGTGGGTCATCGGCATGCGCCAGGGTCGCTTCGGCCTGAGCACGCAGTTCGGGCAAAGGCAGTAGCGCGCGGGCAGCAGCGACTTCCTGGGCCTTCACGGCCATGATGCGGGTCAGCACGTCAGACATTGCAATTGCCAATCAGAGTGGGTCAGGCCGCTGTTGCAAGCCGCTGGGTGGTGCGTACGAAATCATCGAGCTTGGCGCGGGCAGCACCCGAGGCAATGGTGTCGCGAGCCCGTTCGATGCCGTGCTCGATGGAGGGCACGACATTGGCAGCGTAGAGGGCAGCACCCGCATTCAGGATCACGATCTGGCGTGCGGTGCCTGGCACATTGTCGAGGGCTTGCAGCAGCATCGTGCGCGATGCGTCTGCGTCGCTCACCACCAGGCCACGGCTCGAGACCATGGCCAGACCGAAGTCTTCGGGATGGATCTCATATTCTCGGATCTCGCCATTGCGCAGTTCACCCACCAGGGTGGATGCGCCGAGTGAAATTTCATCCATGCCATCGCGACCATGCACGACCAGCACATGGTCTGCGCCCAGCCGCTGCATGACCCGAACCTGAATACCGACCAGATCGGGGTGAAAGACGCCCATCAGCGTATTAGGCGCGTTGGCCGGATTGGTCAGCGGCCCCAGGATGTTGAAGATCGTGCGCACGCCCAGCTCACGGCGCACAGGCGCCACATTCTTCATGGCTGGATGGTGATTGGGTGCAAACATGAACCCGATCCCGGTGGCCTGAAGGCAGGCGGCCACCTGCTCGGCATTCAGATCGATGCGCGCACCCAATGACTCCAGCACATCGGCTGCGCCGGACTTGGACGACACGCCACGGTTACCGTGCTTGGCAACACGTGCACCCGCTGCGGCTGCCACAA
>CAIXXI010000009.1 GCA_903923345.1 uncultured Burkholderiales bacterium
TCCCAAACTCTCGTGAACCAACCTTTGCGAGTGTTGTCGGTGAGGGTGCCGGTGGAGACATATTTGATCGTGGCATCAGCGATATTATAGCTGTATAGGGTGTTGTTTGGGGCGATGTCCTCCACGCGCACCACACCGCGCAGGACGGCCTCCTGTGTCTCACCCGCGAATGATGTTGAGCGGCGGCCTTCGAGAACGAGGTTGCCGTTGGGCAATACATCGGTGACTCGCACCGTAATCTTTGCTGTGATTTTCTCCGAGTTGCTGATCTTGCCGCCGCCATCGGCGGGGAAGGGAAATCGATGGCAAAGAAACAGGATCTTCAAGACTGTCCGACCTCTGCGCGCGAGCCGGACAACCGGGTGAATGCATCAACCAGCATTGAAACTGGCTCCTCCCATCCGCTGCTGCTCGCATGACCCAGAATCGCCGCTCGGTCCCAACGTCCAGGCGCCAGCGAATCCCGAAGTGCTGCCTCGAATGCCTTAGAGTCCCAGAACGGCACAAGGGTACCCAGCGACGGCTTGGCGACGACCTGTGCATTACCCCCGACTAGTGTCGTCACCACCGGCAGGCCGCAGGCCATTGCTTCAAGAAACACGTTTGCCCAGCCTTCGCTTCGAGTGGCCAGTGCAAAGACATCTGCGGCCCCATAAAACCACTTGAGGTCGTCTGGCATCTGTCGCCCGCAAAAAACAACATTTTCTTGAACACCCTCACTGCGTACCAGCGCTTCCAACTCAGGCCGCATGTCCCCCTGGGTCGAACCGCCTCCGACGATCAGGTAGCGGATTTCGGGAAAATCATCCTTGAGTCGACGGATGAGCGGAATGACCCGATGAAAACCTTTACCTTCCACCAGTCCGCCGACGCTGATGAGAACCGGCGCATCGTCAGGCAAATTCAGGCGACGACGGGCCAGATGGCGATCGACCAGATGAAACTTGCCAAGGTCGACACCATTGCGCACGACCAGCATCTTTTCGGCGGGCTGCCCCAAGCGTGCGCCAAGGTCTGTCGTCAATGAATCGGACACCGAGAACACCCGACTTGCCGTATCCAGCGCAGCCTTCATCAGCGGTTCGCGATCCGTTCCGAGCAGGCGCAAGTCCTTGGTTCCCCGCAAAGTGATGGTCAAAGGCAGATCCACATCGAGCGCCAGTAAAGACGCGGCATAGCCGTCCGGATAAACGAAGTGCGCATCAATGACCGTTGGACGAAACGATTGAGCAAGCCTTCTGACGGTCGAACGGGATCCCCGTGCCATGAGCGCGCCATCCCAATGCTTCATCACCCCCGGGATGGACAGCACACGAGGGCGATGCACCTCGACATCGCCCACCCTCTCAAAGACGGCCGCTTGCGGGCGAAAAGACTTCCTGATCAGACGGATCAGCCAGTCGAACGGCGACCATGCCTGTGGCGCGACGATCACAACAGGAACTTGTTCGGCCACTCGCATCATTCGCTCACGAATGAATGTGCCGGCCGTTGGCGCACTGGCAGACGGAAA
>CAIXXI010000010.1 GCA_903923345.1 uncultured Burkholderiales bacterium
CAACAGCCCGCGCGATGTGGTCTCGCGACTTGAAGTGATGACCCTGATGGCGGGCATGGACCTGCCGGTTGCAGCCATCCGCGAGCAGATCGCTGCGGCGGTCGATGTGGTGGTGCATCAGGCGCGCTTTGCCGACGGCAGCCGGCGCATCACCTCGATCATGGAAATCACCGGCATCGAATCCGGTCGGGTTCAGATGCAACCGCTGTTTGAGTTTCGCGCCCAGTTCGGTCAGCGCGGCACATTGGTCAAGGGCCACTTCACCGGGCTCGATGCCATACCCACCTTCTATGAAGGACTGCGCCAGGCGGGTGTGGAGCTGGATCTGGAACTCTTCGCGGCGAGGTCGGCGTGAATGCGGTGATCGATTCGAGTGCGCAAACCTCAGGCGCAAGCATGCTTCCCATCTTGCTGGCCGCGTTCGCAGCGGTGGGCCTGGCATCGATGGCGCTCGCACTGGCGCTGCGTGCGCAGGCCACTCGATGGCGCGAGCGTTTCGGTGCCGAACTCGGCCTGGGCCTTCGCGAGTCCTTCATCTACCTCGATGTCGATCGGCTGTTTCGGCTCAATCAATGGGCGCTGGCCCTTGCGGCCGGCGCTGCGGTCTGGCTCACCGGTCAGGTGCTGGCAGCGCTGTTCGTGCTGGTGCTGATCGGCGCGGTACCAGGGTTTGTCCTTAAATGGATCAGACAACAGCGGCGCACCGATCTGGCCATGCAATGGCCCGATGCAGTGATGATGATCGCAGCAGCGCTGAGGTCGGGGGCAGGGCTGTCCCAGGCAATGGCTCAGGCTGCACATGAATTGCCGGCGCCGGCCTCGCGTGAACTGGATCTGGCATTGCGTGAGCAGCGCATTGGCGTGAGCCTGGATGCCTGCATGGCCAACCTGGAGCGGCGCGTGCCGATGGAAGGGGTGAGCCTGTTCGTTGCATCGGTTCGCATTGCCCAGGACACCGGAGGCAATCTGGCCGAGACCCTTGAGCGGCTGGGCGACACGCTCAGACGCAAGGCCGCACTGGAGGGACGCATCGATGCACTCACTGCGCAGGGCCGCTTGCAGGGCTGGGTGATGGTGTGCATGCCGCTTGCGGTAGGCGCAGCGCTTTTTGCCATCGAACCTGCTGCGATGCGCCCCTTGGTCACCACCTGGCCTGGCTGGCTGGTCTGTGCCGGCATCCTGATGCTCGAAGCCATCGGTCTGCATGTCATCAGAAAAATCGTGAGCATCGATGTCTGATCTCGAACTCCTGCCGGTATGGCTGTCGTGTGCGATGGCTGCGATGATGGCCTGGGCTGCCCTGCGTCACTGGGTTATGTCCTTGCCGCTGCAGGATCGGCGATGGCTGGACCGCGCGCCCCTGTTGTGGCGTGCGGCCGGGCCGCTCATGCGATTGACCTCGCGGGCTATCGCACCTTTGTTGCCCGGCGCGCTGGATGACCGCGCAACGAGGTGGCTCAAGCGGGCCGGCCTGGACTCGCGGCTGACCGCATCGGATGTGTATGCAGCCCAGGTGCTCACGGCGCTGGTGCTGGCGGTTCTGCTCGGGTGGGCCGCTGAAGGGATTCCGCAGGTGCTGAGTCAGGGCGCATCGAATGGGTCAGAGGGGTCAGCGCCTGCGCTGTCAGGTGGCTCGTCGATCGGGATGGTCTGCGGGGTCCTGATCGGTCTTGCCTGGCCGCTGACCTGGCTGCGCGAGCAGGGCAGCCGTCGCACCCGGGCGGTTGCGCGCGCGCTGCCCTTTTACCTCGATGTCGTGACGCTGTCGGTGGAGTCCGGAACCCATCTCACCGGCGCGCTTCAGTATGCGGTGAGCAAGGGGCCGCCTGGGCCCTTGCGCGATGAACTGGATCGTGTACTTGGCGAGGTGCGCACCGGACGCACGCGCGCGCAGGCACTGCGGGCCCTGGCCGAACGGCTTGATTCACCTGCGGTCTCCAACTGGGTGGCCGCGCTGGTGAGTTCGGAGCGGCAAGGCAGCAGCCTGGGGCCGATTCTTCGGGCGCAGGCCGAGCAGCGTCGTCAGGAGCGCTTCCAGCAGGCGGAAAAGCAGGCCATGCGAGCGCCGGTGAAGATGCTCTTTCCGCTGCTGGTCTTCATCTTTCCATGCACGTTCGTGCTGCTGCTTTTTCCAGTGGCAGTGCGCCTGATCGAGGAGGGTTTGTTGCGATGAACGCAGTGATGGTTCCGGTATTCCGTGCCCGGTCGCCCTGGGCGCGCCTTAAAGGCTTGCTGGGCACGAGCCCATTGCCAACCGGCTATGGGCTGCTCTTTGAGCGATGCAGCGCGGTGCATACCCTGGGCATGAAGCGGGCAATCGATGTTGTCTTTGTGGCAGCCGATGGTGTCGTGGTGAAGATGCACCGTGGTCTTGGATCGGGCCGGGTTGCCTGGTGCGGTCAGGCGAACCGTGTCCTGGAGCTGTCCGCAGGAGATGCCTGGCGACTGGGCTTATGGACGGGTTGCAGGGTGCTGTTCATCGATCGGGGGGAGGCCCGATGAACCTGCGGCAACGATGGTGGATGGCCACCGCATTGATGGTGCTGAGCGCAGCCGGTGCACAGCGGGTGAGGGCGCAGGAGCTGCCTCAAGAAACAGCAGTAGCAGCGCCCGCTTCAGCACCTGCGGCAGCCCACGGCCGTGCCCTGTGCGCCGTGCGCCCAGGCGCCCACGTGCTCGATGCGCATGCCCTTGATCTGCTGCAGTCGGAGTCAGAGTCCTCGTATCGCGCGGGCGATCATCAGCAGGCACTCAGAGGCTTCTCGAATCTTCTCGATCATGACCCCTGCAATGCCATGGCCTGGTTTCGGCTGGGCAACCTGCACCAGCAGGCGGGTCGCGAGGAAGACGCATTGCGGGCCTACCAGCAGGCGGCCTCAATGCCGGTCTCAGGCGAGTCGGGTGAGATTGCACAGATTCGTGGCAAGGCCTGGCTCAACATCGCGCTGCTCAATGTGGCCAGGGCCAGTCGGGCCATTGATGCGCTGGACTCATTGCAAATTGCTGCACTGAAGGCGAATCGCCATGTGGTGGCAAGGCAGGTTGGCGCTGAGCGGCATCGCGCCTATCGCAGTGCTCAGCGGGCCTTTGATGTCGAGATTCCCCAGCAGGTCATGCGCCCGCGGGCTGAATCGTCTGCGGACCGAATCGATGCAGCGCCATCACCCTACACAGTTGACCGATGGGTCTCGATGCCCAGACGTGCCACGGTGCGGCCTGCATCCGGGCGCTCAGCGGTTATCGAGCCTCTGACCGAAACCCCGTTGCCTGCGGCGCCTTCGGTTGAGCTGATGCAGGGCGCGTCGGGTTCTGCATCGCGATCAGCACCCAAGCCATGAGGTTCGGTGGCCGTGCAGGGGGCATGTCCCTGCTCGAAACCCTGATTGCCTTGCCGATTCTGTTGATGTTCGGGCTGGGCGCACTGCAGGCGGCGCTGGTGCTGCAGGCGCGTCATGCCTTGAATTTTGCGCTGCTGGAGGCCGCGCGTTCGGGCAGTGTCGAGCATGCCAGCCCCGAGGCGGTTCGCGCAGGGCTTGCGCGGGGGCTGCTGCCCTGGCTGTACGGTGCATCCGACCTCAGCGAGTACGCGAGCAACCTGGCCCGGGCATCGCTGCATCTGGCGCAAGGCGAGGGCACCGGTTGGTTGATCCTCGATCAACTCTCGCCCACGCCCGAATCTTTCAACGACTGGGCCGAGCCGGCTCGAAATGCCAATGGCGAATTGATCGAAGGCCTTCGGGAAATTCCGAATGACAACCTGGCTGCGCGCAGCGCGAGTGCGCAACCCGCAAGCGGTGTGTCCGGCCGGCGCGGCAATGAGGCCATCGGAATGGTGTCGGGTCAGACCCTGACCGATGCCAATCTGCTGCGACTCAGGCTCGACTACGGCGTGCCGTTGGTTGTGCCGGTGGTGGGGCGTTTAATGACCTGGGTG
>CAIXXI010000011.1 GCA_903923345.1 uncultured Burkholderiales bacterium
ATATTCGCCGACCACTTCGACGTACTGTTCGTTGCCTTCGGGCCGCAGCCGGCGGTCGCGCTCGAGGTCGTATTTTTGACGCAGCGCAGCCGGGTCCAGGTGAAGCGCGTCGATTTCAGGCAGTTGCAATGCGCCGGTTGCCATGCTCGTCTCTCCCCAGGGTCATATCATTGGATGCCGTCACAGGCACCTGAGAGGTCGAGTCTATGGTGCCTGGAGCATGATCCGCTTGCAGCAGCGTGATTTGCGGAATATCAACGAACAAGGAGACGCCAGCGCATGAATGATCCGATCGATCGGCTGATGCAAGCCGCCAATGCCCACCCTGGCCTGGTGCATCGGGGCCGACGCCTAGACACCACCTTTCTGCTCGAGTCCGGCACTGCCGCAGCGCTGGTGCAGATCCGGGCGGGCCGTGTCGAGTCCGTCCGAAAGGGGCCCTTCGTGATGCCAGGCTGGGATTTCGCGTTGCGGGCCGAAGCCGAAGAATGGGCTCGATTCTGGCTGCCGGTTCCGCCGCCGGGGCACCATGATCTGCTGGCCATGATCAAGCGTCGCGCACTGCGCCTGGAAGGCGATGTCAAGCCGTTCATGACCCACCTCTTCTACTTCAAAGCACTGCTGGCATCGGTGCGGCCCGACGTGTCGCTGTCGGCCATCGCGCCCCTGCCCTGCGATCCGGAGCCTGCACGATGAACGCCCGATTCGAACCGGTCACCGGCCGTTACCTGAACCTTGACATCGGCGGGCGCGCCCATCGCCTGTATGTCGAAGAAGCTGGCCAGGGCATCCCGCTGGTCTGCCTGCACACAGCCGGCTCCGACACCCGGCAATGGCGCGGACTGCTCAATGAGCCGCGCATTCTCGAGCGATTCCGGGTGATTGCCTTCGACATGCCCTGGCATGGCAAGTCGTCGCCGCCGACAGGCTGGCAGGATGAGACCTACCGGCTCACTTCAAAGGCCTATGCCGATCTGGTGCTGACGGTCTGTGAGGCACTCGAACTCGATCGCCCAGTGGCGATCGGCTGCTCGATCGGGGGGCGCATCGTGCTGCAGCTGGCACTCGATCACCCTGATCGCTTTCGGGCGCTGATCGGCCTGCAATCGGGGGCGCATGTCGACCCCTACTACGATCTGGATTGGCTCAACCGTCCGGATGCACATGGTGGCGAAACCTGCGCAGCCATCGTGTCGGGCCTGGTCAGTCCGACCGCACCCGATGAGGGCCGATGGGAGACCCTGTGGCATTACATGCAAGGCGGCCCGGGCGTGTTCAAAGGCGACCTGTACTTCTACAAAGTCGACGGCGATATCCGCAACGAGATCGAGCGCATCGACACCACGGCCTGCCCGCTGTACCTGCTTTCAGGCGAATACGACTATTCCTGCACACCCGACGAGACCCGGGATGTGGCCCGTCGCGTCAAGGGTGCCGAGGTGACGATCATGCCTGGGCTTGGGCATTTTCCGATGAGCGAGGATCCGCAGCGCTTCATCAGCCACCTGTTGCCGGTACTGGATCGCATCTCGGGCAAGCCGGCCTGAGCAGGCCGGTGTAATGACGGTGAGCCGATAAGCCAAGCCGGTCGGGGCGCAGTGCACGCCCCGACCGGGTTTGATCAGACGCGCTCGATGATGATCGCAGGCGCCATGCCACCCGCAGCGCACATGGTGACCAGGCCGCGTTTGAGGTCGCGGCGCTCCAGCTCGTCAAGGATCGTGCCGATCAGGATCGATCCGGTGCCACCGATGGGATGGCCCAGGGCCATCGCGCCGCCATTGACATTGACCTTGTCGCGATTGAGCTTGAGGTCACGAATGTATTTTTCGGCCACGACTGCAAAGGCTTCGTTGATTTCGAACAGGTCGATGTCATCGAGCGTCAGGCCGGCTTTGGCCAGCACCTTGCGGGTGGCAGGCACGGGCGCATTCAGCATCAGGGTGGGGCAGTCGCCGTAATTCGCCATGGCCACGATGCGGGCACGCGGCTTGAGGCCGCGCGACTTGGCATAGGCCGGTGAGGCCAGCAGGACAGCGCCGGCACCGTCGACCACGCCCGAGGAGTTTCCTGCGTGATGCACGTGCTGAATGTCGAGCCCGGGGTACTTGGCCAGAATCAGGCTGCGAAATGTCGTGCCCTTGTCGTCCACCGGCATGTCGGCCAAGGCCGGGAAGGCGGCTTTGATTTCCGACAGGCCCTGCAGGGTGGTCTGCGGACGCGGAAATTCCTCATGGTCCAGCGCGAGCGTGCCGTCGGCCTTGAAGGTCGGCACCAGGCTGCGCTTGAAGTGACCATTGCTGATCGCATGGGCTGCGCGCTGCTGGCTGACCAGCGCCAGCTCATCGAGCGCTTGCCGTGGAATGCCTTCCAGGGTCGCGATCGCATCGGCACACACACCCTGATGCGACTGCGGATGAGCACCGCGCAAACGCAGATTGCCCGCATCCATCAGCGCCGGACCTTCGTCGGGGGCGCGCCGCCCGGTCATCGACATCATCTCG
>CAIXXI010000012.1 GCA_903923345.1 uncultured Burkholderiales bacterium
GGCCCGGCCCCGGCTCGCCCCTGTCATCGAAATCCCCTAGACTCTCCACCCTTGGACCCGACCGCCAACCCATCTGCTCAGGAGACCCAGTGATGTCCGCCATCAATCCAGTGATGCCCACCTATGCCCCCCAGCCGGTCGCCTTCGAGCGCGGCGAAGGCGCATGGCTGTTCGACGCTGATGGCAAGCGCTACCTGGATTGCCTCTCCGGAATCGCGGTCAACACCCTGGGCCACAACCATCCGAAGCTGGTCGCAGCGATCTGTGACCAGGCTTCGAAAATCATGCACTGCTCGAACCTGTTTGAAATTCCGCTGCGCCAACGGCTGGCCGAGCGCCTGGTCGAGCTCTCCGGCATGAGCAATGTGTTCTTCTGCAACTCGGGTCTGGAAGCCAACGAGGCGGCCATCAAATTGGCCCGCTTGTATGGGCACAACCGCGGCATCGACCTGCCCGAGATCGTCGTCTACGAACATGCGTTTCACGGCCGTTCGCTGGCCACCCTGTCGGCCACCGGCAATGTCAAAGTGCAAAAAGGCTTCGAGCCACTGGTCCCGGGTTTCGTGCGGGTGCCGCTCAACGACATGCCCGCCCTCGATGCAGTGGCCGCTGAGCGCCCGAATGTGGTTGCTGTCTTTCTGGAAGCGGTTCAGGGCGAAGGGGGCATCCAGCCCGCCCGCATCGACTACCTGCGCCAGGTTCGCGAGCTGTGCGATCGCAAGGGCTGGTTGCTGATGATCGACGAAGTGCAGTGCGGCACAGGCCGCACCGGCCGCTGGTTTGCTCACCAGTGGGCAGGCATCACACCGGATGTCATGCCGCTTGCAAAAGGTCTGTCTTCAGGCATCCCGGTCGGTGCCATCGTGGCGCATGGAGAAGCCGCGCGCACCTTCAAGCCAGGCAACCACGGCACCACCTTCGGTGGCAACCCGCTGGCCATGCGGGCAGGTCTGACCACCATCGAGGTCATGGAAGAAGACGGCCTGCTCGAAAATGCCACGCTCATGGGCAATCTGATCATGGACGGCATGCGCCGTGAACTGGGCAACGTGCCCGGCTTCGTCGAAGTGCGGGGCATGGGCCTGATGATCGGCATCGTGCTGGATCGCCCCTGCTCGGAAGTGGTCGGGATGGCCATGAAGGCAGGTCTGGTGCTCAATGTCACGGCTGACACGGTCGTACGGCTGCTGCCTCCGCTCATTTTCAACCGTGAGCAGGCCGAGCTGACGGTTTCCACACTGGCTCCGCTGATCCGCGAAGTGCTTTCGCGTCCTCTGCAGCAGGCCGCTTGAATCGCGATCCATTGCCTTGAAGCATTTTCTGCAACTGGTCGATCTCGACCAAACTGAAATTCAGTACCTGTTCGAGCGAACCCGGCTGATCAAGAGCCGGTTCAAACGTTACGAGCTGTTCCACCCGCTCGCCGACCGAACCCTGGTGATGATCTTCGAAAAGCAGTCGACACGTACCCGACTGTCGTTTGAAGCCGGCATGCATCAACTCGGCGGCGCTGCGGTGTATCTGAACACCCGCGACTCTCAACTCGGCCGCGGTGAGCCGGTCGAGGATGCCGCACAGGTGATTTCTCGGATGTGCGATCTGGTCATGATCCGCACCTACGAGCAGACGATCATCGAACGCTTCGCGGCGAATTCACGGGTTCCCGTGATCAACGGACTGACCAATGAATACCACCCCTGTCAGGTGCTCTCGGACATCTTCACCTTCGAGGAGCACCGGGGTTCGATCGCCGGCCGGACCGTCGCCTGGATCGGGGATGCCAACAACATGGCCTACACCTGGATCCAGGCTGCCGGGCTGCTGAATTTCCGCATCCACATCTCCACACCGCCTGGATATCGGGTTGACCTGTCCAGAGTGTCCCCCGGCGATGCGGCGCGCGTACAGACCTTCGATGACCCGATGCAGGCCTGCAGTGGCGTCGACCTGGTCAGCACCGATGTCTGGACCAGCATGGGCTACGAAGACGAAAGTCGAGACCGCCTGACGGCCTTTGCTGACTGGCAGGTCGATGCCGAGATGATGAAACAGGCCAGGGCTGATGCGCTCTTCATGCATTGCCTGCCTGCGCACCGCGGAGAGGAAGTGAGCGCCGAGGTGATCGACGGACCCCAGTCGGTGGTCTGGGATGAGGCTGAAAACCGACTACACGTGCAGAAGGCGCTCATGGAATATCTGATCCTCGGGCGGATCTGAACCCAGCCGTCGGCCGTTCAGGCGCTTGGGCTCAATGAGCCGGGTTCACGAGCCCGGATTCAGTCAACCAGGCCAGCGAACGGCCTCAGCGGCACAGGTGCAGGCGCACCGGCAGCGTCGGGGCCGGGGCTGGCACAGCCTGACGCGACCGCGTTGCCAGAGGCCGCGGAATGGGCATCAGCGCCACCAGACGGCGGGCATGGGTCAGCAGCAGGTTGAGCTTGCGAACCTCGCTGAGTGCGATACAAACCGACTCCGGCAACTGCCCGTCCCGACGTGACTCCATTGCCGCCCAGCGTTGCGAGCTGATCACCTGCGCGAAGAGTTCGTGCAAGGCTTTTTGCCAGGCCACGCTGTCGTCGAAGGTCGGCGCTTCCGCCAGGGGCGGAAACCCATAACGCGGCAGTAACTCCCGCAGTTCGCGGTCGATCACCGGCTGATGCGGATCCAGCAGACTCAGGAGCGCCGAAGCAACCGACTTTTCGACCTGACCGCTCAAATCACTCAGCTGCAGCAGGAGATCGGCGAAAGACGGTGTCTCGACGGTCTTGTAGGCCTGCAGGACCGCAAAGACAGCCTGCTTGTGCAGTCGCAGCTTGCCGCGCAGCCCGACATACCGAGCCAGGCGCTGCTGAAAGTCCTCATCGGTGCGCACATCGACCTGGTGAAGGTCGGCGCGCAAGGACACGTACAGGCTGGCCTGCGGGCTCGCACGACGCATGGCCACCACGGCTGTCAGGTCGAGGTCACGAAGCAGGCAATCAAGGCGGTCGGTCTCAAGGCAGTACATGAAGCGATCTCAAAGTGACTGGATAACGGGACCATGGTCACCTGCCTGAGCCTGGCCTCGCTGCAAAGCGAGACGGAGGGCGCACTCGTTCCGACCGGCGGCGAGCGTGAACCGCCAAGCCAACAGACTGTGTCTTGACACCTCAAGAAAATTCACAGTTGTTTCAAGAATGTGCCAAAAAAAACCCCGCCAGGTTTGCACAGGGCGGGGTTTTCAGGGGCTGGGCGGGTCAGGCTGGCAGCACCTCGACTTGCTCCTCACCTTCGCTCGGTGCGGCACGGGGTGCCGTCTCTGCGAACGACAGTTGCACTTTGCCTGCCTCATCGAGGTCGACTGTCACGCGACCACCGCCCACCAGCTTGCCGAACAGCAACTCATCAGCCAGGGCCTTGCGGATGGTGTCCTGAATCAGCCGCTGCATCGGACGCGCACCCATCAGGGGATCGAAGCCCGCGCTGGCCAGATATTTGCGCAGCCCGTCCGTGAACAC
>CAIXXI010000013.1 GCA_903923345.1 uncultured Burkholderiales bacterium
CAGCAAGCGGATGCCGCAACTGCCCGATGTTCCGACCTTCGAGGAAAAGGGAATCCGGGGTTTCGACGTGACCAACTGGTATTCGCTGATGGGCCCGAAAGGCCTGCCCCGCGAAATCGTCTCGAAGCTGGACGAAGCCATGAAGAAGGCGCTGGCCGACCCCGATGTGCGTGCCAAGCTCGAGCCGCAGGGTGTGCTGATTGGCGGCGCGCCAACCCCGGAGGCCTTCCGGGAATTCATCCGGACCGAGAACGCCAAGTACGCCAAGCTGACCCGTGAACTCAACGTCCGTGCAGACTAATTTGCCATGAACGAGATCCTGATCGAGCGTGACGAAACCGGCGACATCGCCACCGTCACGATGAACCGTCCGCACAAGCTCAATGCGCTCACCCGCCCGATGTGGCGGGCACTGGGCGACGCCTTCGAGACGCTGTCGGCCGATGACAGCGTGCGCTGCGTCATCCTGCGCGGCGCCGGTGAAAAATCTTTTTCTCCGGGCAATGACATTTCCGAATTCGAAACCGAGCGCAGCAACAAGGCGCAGGCCATCGACTACGGACATGACATGCACCGCACCGCCGGCCAGATTGCCGACTGCCGTCACCCGGTGGTCGCGCAGATCCACGGCATCTGCGTGGGGGGCGGATTGGAAATCGCCTCGCTCGCCGACATCCGGATCTGCGGGCAGTCCAGCCGATTCGGTGCGCCGATCAAGAACCTCGGGCTGGTGATGGCCTATGCCGAGATGGGCCCGCTGGTCAAACTCGTGGGTCCGACGATCGCACTGGAAATTCTGCTGGAAGGCCGGATCTTCGACGCCGCAGAGGCCAAGGACAAAGGTCTGGTGACCCGCATCGTCGCCGACGATCAGGTGGCCACCGAGTCGCGCGAGACCGCTCGGCGCATTGCCGATGGGGCACCGCTGGTGGCCCGCTGGCACAAGCGCTTCGCGCGTCGTCTGCAAGATCCGAAGCCGATCAGTGAGGCCGAGGCACTAGAGTGCTTCGACTGCTTCGACACCGAAGACTTTCGCACCGGCTATGCCGCATTTCTGGCCAAGACCCGGCCAGCCTTCAACGGCCGTTGAATCGGACAGCGCCAGATGAGCGGACCGCTTGCGGGCATGAAGGTGCTCGAACTTGCCCAGATCATGGCCGGCCCAACGGCCGGCATGATGCTGGCCGACATGGGCGCCGAGGTGATCAAGGTCGAGAAGATCCCGGGCGGCGACGACTCGCGAGGCTATCGCGAGCCGCGGGTCAATGGCGTCTCGGCGCCCTTCATGATCCTGAATCGCAACAAGCGCGGCATCGCACTGAACCTCAAACACGAGCAGGGCAAGGCCGCATTGCTGCGGATGATCGACACCGCAGATGTGCTGATCGAGAACTACCGACCCGGCACATTGGACAAGCTCGGGCTGGGTTGGGACGTTTTGCATGCGCGCAATCCGGGCTTGATCCTGTGCAGCGTCACCGGCTACGGATTGCAAGGGCCGATGGCCCGCTCCGGCGGGTTCGATCTGATTGCACAAGGCTTCGCCGGCCTGATGAGCATCACCGGTGAGCCGGGCGGTGCGCCGGCCAAACCGGGCAATTCAGTGGCCGATATCAACTCCGGGATCCTGGCTGCCACGGGTGTGATCGCCGCCTACGTGCACAAGCTCAAGACCGGGCAGGGTCAGTGGGTCGACACCTCGCTGATGGAAGGTGCTTTGCAACAGACCTACTGGCATGCCGCCATCTTCTTTGCCACCGGCACCTCGCCGACTGCACTCGGTTCGGGCCATGTGCTGGCCGCGCCCTACCAGGCATTCCAGGCGCGTGATGGCTGGCTTAATGTCGGCGGTGCCAATCAGGCCAACTGGGAGCGCATTTGCGATGTCCTGGGCCATCCCGAGTGGCGCAGCGATCCGCGCTTTGCTGAAAACACCGCCCGCATGGCCAACCTGCCGGCACTGGTGGATGCGATCAATGCGGTGATGGGCACGCGTGATCGCGCGGACTGGATTGCTGCATTCGATGCGGCAGGCGTGCCGGCGGGTCCGGTGCATTCGATTGGCGAGGCGCTCACCCATCCGCAGACTCAGGCCCGCAAGATGGTGGTCGACCTCGTGCATCCGGTGGCCGGGCCGACGCGGGCCATCGGTGCGCCGATCAAATTTTCCGAGACGCCCTGTGACATCACGCGCCATGCACCCTCACTGGGTGAGCACACCCGCGAGGTGCTCAGCGAGTACGGCTACAACGCGACCGACATTGACGCGATGCTGGCCAGCGGCGCTGCGCTGCAGTCGAGCTGACACCCCCCGTTGAATCGCGTGGTCAGCGCACCACGCCGGCACCAACCGTGCGCTTGCTCAGCTCATCGATCAGGATGAACGCTCCACCGGCTCGATTGCGTGCATAGGGCTCGAAGGGCAGCGGCTGCTGGGTTCGGACCCGCACCCGAGAGATGTCGTTCATCTGCAATCCACTTTCACCCGGCGTCCAGCTCAATGTTTCAACCTCGATCCGCTCGCTGGGTACGGACAGCATCGCCCGCACCTGACGGGTGCCCAGCTTGAGCAGGTAGGGGCGCTCAGGCACCATCGGCTCAGCATCGAACCAGCAGATCTCGGCGTCGATCGAGCGGCTGATATCCGCCGCATCCGGAGCGGAGCACAGC
>CAIXXI010000014.1 GCA_903923345.1 uncultured Burkholderiales bacterium
GATCAGCAGACCGAAGTAGCCCTGATCGTCGAGCAGCAGTACGGGTTTGGCATGTTCGCCGAGTTGGCGCAGCGTCAGCACCTCGAACAGCTCATCGAGTGTGCCCATACCGCCCGGCAGCGTCAGGAAGGCATCCGAGACTTCGATCATGCGCTGCTTGCGAATCGCCATGTCGGCGACGATCTCCAGCTGGGTGAGCCCGCGATGGCCCACTTCCCGATCGATCAGCGACTGCGGAATGATGCCGACAACCCGCCCACCGGCGCTCAGCGCAGCATCCGCCAGGGCACCCATCATGCCGACGCTGCCGGCACCGTAGACCAGGGTCGCGCCAGACCTGGCCAGCATCGTGCCTGTTCGTCGGGCGAGTTCAAGAAATCGCGGATCATCGCCGCTTCGGGCGCCGCAAAAAACGCAAACCGCAGGGCCTGTCGACATGATCAACCTTGTGTGTCGGTGGGTGAACCGCGGTATTCGTCGCGCGGCTCGCGGGCCAGCAGCGCCACCAGTGCCTCACGCGGCGCGACCGCATCAAACAGCACCGAACCGACCGCATCGGTGATCGGCATCTCGACACCCAACTGCCTGGCACTGTCGCGCACAGCACGGCAGCAGGCGACACCCTCAGCCACATGACCGAGCGAGGCCACGATCTGACCGAGCGACTCACCGCCCGCCAGACGAAGCCCCACCGTGCGGTTGCGCGACAGGTCTCCGGTGCAGGTGAGCACCAGATCGCCCACACCGGCCAGACCCATGAAGGTCTCGGGCCGAGCGCCCAATGCCGTGCCGTAGCGCACGATTTCGGCCAAACCCCGGGTGAGCAAGGCCGCGCGCGCATTCAGGCCGAGTTTCATGCCATCGGACAATCCGGTGGCAATCGCCATGATGTTCTTGAGTGCGCCACCCACCTCGACACCGACCACATCGGTGCTTCGATAAATGCGCGCAGCATGATGGTGAAAGGCCTCGACACAGCGGTGTCCGACCCGGTCGTCGCTCGAGGCCACGGTGAGCGCAACCGGCAGTCCGGCTGCCACCTCCTGTGCAAAGCTCGGGCCCGAGAGCGCGCCCGCCCCAATGCCGGGCCACGCCTGAGCGACCACCTGATGGGGCAACAAACCGCTACCGGCTTCGAGCCCCTTGCACAACCAGATCACGGGCGGTGCGTCGCGGCCACCTTCAGTCAGCACCGACTGCCCAGCCAGTGCCTGCGTCATCGACCGCAAGCCAGCCATCGGCGTGGCGAGCACGATCAGATCGGCTGCGGCCACGGCGTGCGCCAAGCTGTCGGTGACATCGACCGACTCAGGCAGCAGCACCCCGGGCAGGTAACGGCCATTGGTACGCGTGCTTCGCAACGACTGCACCAGCGCCGCATCCCGCGCCCACAGCCGAACCGAATGCAGCTGTGCAGCGTGCCAGGCCAGTGCCGTGCCCCATGCGCCGGCACCGAGCACGGCAATCTTCATGCCGTTCGACGCGGTCGGTGCATGCGACTCACCAGCCCCAGACCTCGTTGGCGCGAACCCAGCCCAGAGCACCGTCGCGATGCCGGACCCTGATCCATTGCGCATTGGCCTGCGTGCCTGCCGGATCGGCCAGCTCGAGCAGAACACCCCGTTCGACCTGAATGATTTCGTCGGACATGTCCTGAGGCTGCTGCCTGACGGTTGCCAGGGTGGCCGCCACCAGGAAGCGGCGATCACCCAGGCTGGCGCGTTCGATCCAGGCGAAGTCGCCGCTGACGTCGCGCACCTTGACCCAAAGCCCGGCCGAAGACACCACCTCGACCGGCATGCCGCGGGGCGCAACGAAGATCTTGGCGGCCTGGCGCGAGGGTGCGTCATACAGGACAGCCGCAGACGTCACCGAGCGGAATTCAGCCGCATGGGCTGACACCGCCAGACCGATCAGACCGGCTGACAGGGCCATGCGCAGCCCCGCCTTGGACAACTGAAGCGACCGAATCGCGGCCATGGCCTGAGCGGTCAGCGCGGGCATCGCACCGAACTCAGTTCGCACGCCCGGGGACGATCAGCGAGGGGGTGTCCCCGCCCTGCTGCTGGGCGAGTTTTTGCTGGTAGAGCGCTTCGAAATTGATCTCGGCGAGATGGATCGGTGGGAAGCCGGCCCGCTGGATCACATCAGCGACGTTGGCGCGCAGATAGGGGTAGATGACATTGGGGCAGACCACATTGAGCACCACCGGCATCTGCTCGTCGGGGATGTTGCGGATCTCGAAGATGCCGCCTTCACGCGCCTCGACGAGGAACAGCACCTTGTCGCCGATTCGGGTGGTGACCGTCGTGGTGACCGTCACCTCATGGATGCCCTCAGCCAGCATTTCCTGGGTGGTGTCGAGCGAGACCTCGACCGCCGGGGATTGCTGCTCGAGGAAGATCCGGGGCGCACCCGGAATCTCCAGCGACAGGTCCTTGAGGTACATGCGCTGAATCTGGAAAACCGGCTGCTGGGCGTCGCTCATGGCGAGAATCCTGTGTTGGTAAAGCGGTTGGATGTGAATGAATGGCCGGGGAAATCAGGCCTGAAGCAGCGGCATCAGGCCGCCGGCTTTGTCGAGCGCGGCCAGGTCGTCGAATCCGCCGACATGGGTCTGGCCGATGTAGATCTGCGGCACGGTGCGTCGCCCGGTGCGCTCCATCATCAGGTCTCGCTGGACCGGATCGAGGTCGATGCGGATCTTGTCGATCTCCTGCACGCCGCGCTGCTTGAGCAGGGCCTCGGCGCGAACGCAGTAGGGGCAGACTCCGGTGGAATACATGGTGACCTTGGCGCTCATGGGTCGATCCTTGAAGGCGATTGGGTATTAAAACGAGGGCTTATTTGATGACCGGCAGGCCGGCTTGCTTCCAGACCGCCAGGCCGCCTTCGAGGCAGAAGACGTCCGAGCGGCCGGCCTTGCGCAAAGCCGATGCCGCACGTGCAGAACGCGCACCGCTTTCACAGACCACCACCACCGGCTTGCCTGCCGGCACTTCGGCGGCGCGCTTTTCGACCTCTGCCACTGGGATATTGCGGCTGCCATTCAGTCGCCCGCCGGCAAACTCGTTTGCATCCCGAACGTCCAGGACGGTTGCGCCGTCATTGATCAGGCGGGTGGCCTGCAGCGTGCCGACGCTGGCCCCGCCC
The DNA here is from genome assembly GCA_903923345.1 of uncultured Burkholderiales bacterium. Lineage (GTDB taxonomy): Bacteria > Pseudomonadota > Gammaproteobacteria > Burkholderiales > Burkholderiaceae_E > UBA4615. The sequence goes on from CAIXXI010000014.1 coordinate 3,154, forward strand.
ATCTGCTTGTTCAGAAGCGGCCACAGCAGCATGCCGCCCGACACCAGGGCGGTGAGCACGATGAAGATATTGTCGATGAGGAATTTCAAGGGGATGGGTGCTGGCAAAGAACGGCGGATGACGCCAAGCCCTCGATTATAGAATAGCGGGCAATTCCCCTTCGTGACCGGCCCGCCCACCATGTCCACCTCCCCCGCCCAACCCGATTCCCGCACACCCGCCCATACCCTCGTGCTGCTGCGCCACGGCGAGAGCCAGTGGAACCTGGAGAACCGCTTCACCGGCTGGACCGACGTCGATCTCACCCCCAATGGCCTGATCGAGGCGCGCCGCGCCGGCGAGCTGCTCAAGGCGGAAGGCTTCGATTTCGACCTGTGCTACACCTCGGTGCTGCGCCGCGCGATTCGCACGCTCTGGACCGTGCAGGACGAAATGGACCTCATGTGGCTGCCCGTGGTGCACAGCTGGCGCCTGAACGAGCGGCATTACGGGGCGCTTCAGGGTCTGAACAAGGCTGAAACCGCAGCCCGCTTCGGCGATGCCCAGGTGCTGATCTGGCGCCGTGCCTATGCCATCGCCCCCGATCCCCTGCCCGAAGGCGACCCGCGCGAAGCGCAAGCCGATCCCCGCTACGCCCGCCTGCGGCCCGACGAAGTGCCCAGAACCGAGTGCCTGCAAGACACCGTCGCCCGCGTCGTACCCTTCTGGAATGAGTCGATCGCCCCGGCAATCCGCCTGGGCAAGCGGGTGCTGATCACCGCTCACGGCAACTCGCTGCGGGCCCTGGTCAAGCACCTCGACGGCATCTCCGACGACGAGATCGTCAACATGAACATCCCGACTGCGCGGCCGCTGGTCTACGAACTGGATGCACAGCTCAAGCCGATCAGCCGTCGCTACCTGGGCGATGCCGCCGAAATCGAAGCCGCGATGGCTGCTGTGGCTGCGCAGGGCAAGGCCTCGCGCTGACGGGCGGCTCGCTGTTCGCGCAAATCCGCGCGTATACTGAATTTCATAATTCCGATACGTTTGTCTGATGAAGAACTCCATGAAGCCCGTTGCCCTTGTCGTCGCCGGAGCCGTTGCGGGCGTGCTGGTCAGCCTGGGCGTGACCGCGGTTGCCCAGCGCGATGTCCGCTCCGCACTGCCTCTGGATGAACTTCGGCAGTTCAGCGACGTGTTCGGTGCGATCAAGGCCTTCTATGTCGAGCCAGTCGAAGACAAGAAGCTGATCCAGGAAGCGATCAGCGGCATGGTCACCGGGCTGGACCCGCACTCGGCTTTTCTGGATGCCGAGGCCTTCAAGGAACTGCAGGTCGGCACCCAGGGTGAATTCGGCGGTTTGGGCATCGAGGTCGGCACTGAAGACGGCTTCGTGAAGGTCATCTCCCCAATTGAAGACACGCCGGCGTTCCGGGCCGGGGTCAAGGCGGGCGATCTGATCGTCAAGATCGATGAAAAGCCAACCAAAGGCATGGCGCTGAATGATGCGGTCAAGCTCATGCGCGGCAAGCCCAAGAGTTCGGTCACGCTGACGCTGTCGCGCAAGGGCGAGAACCGGCCGATCGTGGTTCAGCTGGTACGCGACGTGATCCGTGTGCAGTCGGTCCGCTCCAAGATGGTCGAACCGGGCTATGCCTTCGTGCGGCTCACCCAATTCCAGGAAATGACCACCGAAAACCTGGCGCGCCATCTTGGCAATTTCGACAAGCAGGGGCCGATCAAGGGCCTGATCCTCGATCTGCGCAACGACCCGGGTGGCCTCTTGCATGGCGCGGTCGGTGTCTCGGCCGCCTTCCTGCCGTCCAAGACGCTTGTGGTCTCCACCGACGGCCGCACTGAAGACGCCAAGCGCAAATACATTGCCAGCCCGGAAGACTATCTGCGCGGTGGCCGTGAAGACCTGATCGCCAAGCTGCCAGCCTGGGTGCGCAGCGTGCCGATGGTGGTGCTGGTGAACGCCGGCTCGGCCTCGGCCTCGGAAATCGTCGCAGGCGCCTTGCAGGACCACAAACGGGCCACCGTGATGGGCACCCAGACCTTCGGCAAGGGGTCGGTTCAGTCCATCCTGCCGCTGACCAACAGCACCGCAATCAAACTGACCACGGCACGGTATTACACGCCTGCAGGCCGCTCGATTCAGGCCAAGGGCATCACCCCCGACCTGCTGGTCGAGGAAACTGCCGAAGGCGACATCACCTCGCAGTTCCGTGTGAGGGAAGCCGATCTGACCCGGCACCTGTCCAATGACAAGGACCGCGAAGACAAACCCTCAGTGCCCAAGCC
>CAIXXI010000015.1 GCA_903923345.1 uncultured Burkholderiales bacterium
CATCACCCAGCACATCGGCGCCTACCACGTCGAAACCCCCCGTGGTGTGATCACCTTCCTGGATACCCCGGGTCACGAGGCCTTCACCGCCATGCGGGCACGGGGTGCCAAGGCCACCGACATCGTCGTTCTGGTGGTCGCAGCTGATGACGGCGTGATGCCTCAGACCATCGAGGCGATCCACCATGCCAAGGCGGCCGGCGTGCCGATCGTCGTGGCCATGAACAAGATCGACAAGCCCGATGCCAACCCCGACCGCGTCAAGCAGGAACTGGTGGCTCAGGAAGTCGTGCCCGAGGACTACGGTGGTGAGTCGCCCTTCGTGCCGGTGTCTGCCAAGACCGGCGAGGGCATCGATGACCTGCTCGAGAACCTGCTCCTGCAGGCCGAGGTGCTCGAGCTCAAGGCGCCGGTTGCGGCACCCGGCAAGGGTCTGGTGATTGAAGCCCGGCTCGACAAGGGCAAGGGCCCGGTGGCGACCATGCTGGTCACTTCAGGCACGCTCAAGCGCGGCGATGTGGTGCTGGCCGGCTCGTCCTATGGACGGGTGCGTGCCATGCTCGATGAATCCGGCAAGCCGATCACCGAGGCAGGCCCTTCAATCCCGGTCGAGATTCAGGGTTTGTCAGAGGTGCCCTCGGCCGGTGAAGAGGTCGTGGTGATTGCCGATGAGCGCAAGGCCCGCGAAATCGCGCTGTTCCGTCAAGGCAAGTTCCGCGACGTCAAGCTTGCCAAGCAGCAGGCCGCCAAACTCGAAAACATGCTCGAGCAGATGTCCGAGGGCGCCAGCCAGACGCTGGCCCTGATCATCAAGGCCGACGTGCAGGGCTCGCAGGAGGCGCTGGGTCAGTCGATGCTCAAGCTGGCCACCGACGAGATCAAGGTTCAGATCGTCCACGCGGCTGTGGGTGGCATCACCGAGAGCGACATCAACCTTGCGGTGGCTTCCAAGGCGGTGGTGATCGGCTTCAATGTGCGGGCCGACATGGCTGCCCGCAAACTGGCCGAGTCCAACGGCATCGATGTCCGCTACTACAACATCATCTACGACGCAGTTGATGAAGTGAAGGCGGCCATGAGCGGCATGCTCGCGCCCGAAAAGCGCGAGGAGACCATCGGCATGGTGCAGATCCGCGAGATCTTCACCGTCAGCCGCATTGGCAACATCGCAGGTTGCATGGTCACCGAAGGCATCGTTCGACGCAGTGCCCGGATTCGTTTGCTGCGCGATTCTGTGGTCATCTGGACCGGCGAACTTGACTCGCTCAAGCGCTTCAAGGACGACGTGCGCGAGGTCCGCGAGGGCTTCGAGTGCGGCCTGACCCTGAAGAACCAGAACGACATCAAGGTTGGCGATCAGCTCGAAGTCTTCGAGGTGAAGGAAGTCGCGCGAACGCTCTGAGCGCGGCCGGCCTGCCCGGCACCCGGATCCATCCGGGTGTGCGGCGGCCTGCGGCGTCCGAGGGCATCCGGCACCTTGCAGGGGCATGGGCATGAACAGGCATTCAAGAAGCGGCGGCGACCGATCGGTTCGTGTGGCCGAGCAGATTCACCACGAGCTCGCCCAGATGATCGCCCGCGAGGTCAAGGATCCGCGCATCGGGATGGTCACCCTCACGTCGGTGTCGATCACGCCTGACTACGCCTACGCCACGATTCACTTCACCGTGCTGCCGGATGATCCCGAGACGGTTGCCCGCTCCCTCGACGGTCTGCGCAGCAGCACCGGTTTCATGCGGTCACAGCTGGGGCGCCGCGTGCGGATCCACACCAACCCGGAGCTTCGATTCGTCCATGACACCTCGGTGGGGCGCGGTGTGGAACTGTCGCGCCTGATCGACGAGGCCAATGCCACGCGGGCCGATGAAGACGGCGATGCCGAGTCGACCGGACACTGAGCCCGTGAACGATCTCGTCAATCCTGCCAGTCAAACAACGTCGTCCAGACCGGCCGGCCGCTCACGCCGTTCGGCCCAGGCCCCGCGCGCGCGTCGCCCCTGGCTGCGCGTCGACGGTGTGCTGCTGCTCGACAAACCGGTGGGGCCGAGCTCGAACGACGCCCTGCAGCGGGCCCGGCGGGTGTTCAGCGCAGCCAGCGCCGGCCATGGCGGCACCCTGGATCCGATGGCCAGCGGCCTGCTGCCGATCGCATTTGGTGAGGCCACGAAGTTTCTGCATGACCTGCTCGATGCCGACAAGACCTATGAGGCCACGATGTGCCTGGGCGTGTGCACCGACAGCGGCGATGCTCAAGGTGTGGTCGTCAGTGAACGCGCAGTCGATGTGTCGGATGCCGACATTGCAGCGGCCTGTGCAGCCTTCCTGGGCGAGATCGACCAGATTCCGCCGATGCATTCGGCGCTCAAGCGTGACGGCCGTCCGCTCTACGAATATGCCCGTGAAGGCATCGTGCTGGACCGTCCTGCGCGGCGGGTCAGGGTCCATGCGCTCGATCTCATCGGTATTGATCGCAGCGATGCATCGCGGCCGCAGGTCTCGATTCGCACGCAGGTCAGCAAGGGCACCTACATCCGCACGCTCGCGCAGGACATCGGCGAGCGGCTGGGCTGTGGTGCCCACCTGATCGCCTTGCGCCGCACCCAGGTGGCGTCGCTGTCGATCAGTGATGCAGTCAGCCTGGAGGCACTCGAGGCCGCCGAGCCTGTCCAGCGCGATCAGTGGCTGGGCCCGACAGACCGTCTGCTCGCCAGCCTGCCCCGCATCGCGCTGAATGACCTTCTTGCACACCGTTTCATCCAGGGGCAACGCCTCGTGCTCGACACTGTCGCGCGGGCACCGCTTCAGCAGGCGCAGGCCGGCCCGGTGCGGGTGTACTGCGGCGAGCGGCTGCTGGGTGTTGCTGGCTTTGAGCCACCGGGGCTGCTGGCACCGCGGCGACTGATTGCACCGCCACCGACCTGATCGAGCCCTTCGCAACACCCCGACGAACCCGACCCTCCCGAACTTCGAATCCATCCAGGAATTTCTCATGCAGGCCATCCGCAACATCGCGATCATCGCCCACGTCGACCACGGCAAGACCACGCTGGTCGACCAGCTGCTGCGCCAGTCGGGCACCTTCCGCGCCAACCAGCAAGTGGCTGAACGCATCATGGACTCCAATGACCTGGAGAAGGAGCGCGGGATCACCATTCTGGCCAAGAACTGCGCCATCGAGGTCGACGGCACCCGGATCAACATCGTCGACACCCCCGGTCACGCCGACTTCGGTGGCGAGGTGGAGCGCGCACTGTCGATGGTCGATTGCGTGCTGCTGGTGGTCGATGCGGTCGATGGTCCGATGCCTCAGACCCGCTTCGTGACCCGCAAGGCACTTGCGCTGGGGCTGAAGCCGATCGTCGTGGTCAACAAGATCGATCGCCCTGGTGCGCGTCCGCACTGGGTGATCGATCAGGTCTTCGAGCTCTTCGACAAGCTGGGCGCCAGCAATGAGCAGATGGATTTCCCGGTGATCTACTGCTCGGCGCTCGCCGGTTTCGCAGTCAAGGAAATCGAGGAAATGGACGCCCTGCAGCGCGGCGACAACGGCATGCCGATCGGCACGATGCGCGCCCTCTACGATGCGATCCTCAAGCACGTCCCGCAGCGCGCCGACGATGTGAACGGTCCGCTGCAGATGCAGATCCTGTCGCTCGACTGGAGCAGCTATGTCGGCCGGATCGGTGTTGGGCGCGTCAACCGCGGTCGCATCACGGCTGGTTCGCAGGTGGCAGTGGTCCATGGCCCGGATGCCAAGCCGACGATGGGCAAGATCAACCAGGTGCTGCGCTACAAGGGCCTTGAGCGCATTCCGATGGACGAGGCTCTGGCCGGCGACATCATCGCGATCACCGGCGTCGAAGGCATCGACATCGGCACGACGATTTGCGCGGCCGACACGCCCGAAGGCCTGCAGCTGCTCAAGGTCGATGAGCCGACGCTCACCATGGAGTTCATGGTCAACACCAGCCCGCTGGCAGGACGCGAAGGCAAGTACGTGACCAGTCGCCAGATCCGCGATCGGCTCGAGCGCGAACTGCAGCACAACGTGGCGCTGCGTGTGGAATTTCCGTCCGACAGCGACACCTTCGTGGTGTCGGGTCGCGGTGAACTGCACCTGACCATCCTGCTGGAGAACATGCGACGCGAGGGCTACGAGATGGCGGTGTCGCGGCCCAAGCCCAAGGTGCGCCTCAACACCGAAACCGGTGAGCGCGAAGAACCCTATGAAACCCTGGTGATGGACGTCGAAGACCAGCATCAGGGTTCGGTGATGGAGTACCTCGGGACCCGGCGCGCCGAGATGCAGGGCATGGAACCCGATGGCAAGGGCCGGGTGCGTCTGGACTACCGTGTTCCGGCGCGAGGGCTGATCGGTTTTCACAGCGAGTTCCTGAACATGACCCGCGGCACCGGGATCATGAGCCATGTCTTCGATGCTTACGGCCCGATGGCAGGCCCGATTGAAGACCGCCGCAACGGCGTGCTGATCAGTGGCGACGACGGCGAGGCGGTGGCCTATGCCCTGTGGAAGCTTGATGACCGGGGGCGCATGTTCATCAGCCCGGGCGAGGAGCTGTACGAAGGCATGGTGATCGGCATCCACACCCGCGACAACGACCTGGTCGTCAATCCGGTCAAGGAAAAGAAGCTGACCAACGTGCGCGCATCGGGCAAGGACGAGGCGATCGTGATCACCCCGCCGATCCAGCTGACACTGGAAAAAGCCGTCGAGTTCATTGCCGACGATGAACTCGTCGAGATCACGCCCAAGTCGATTCGGCTGCGCAAGCGCTACCTCAAGGAGCATGAGCGCAAGCGGGCATCGCGCGAGGCCGAGGCCGCCTGACGGTGCGTGCGCTGCTGACACGGCTGGCCGTGCTGACCCTGCTGTCGGCCTGTGGAAGCGGCAGCGCCTCCGATGCCCTGGCCTCCGCTGGCGCGACCGCCAAAGTAGCCGAAATCAATGCACGGCTACTGGTGCTTGAGGCTGATATCAGCACGAAGATTCTCAAGCCGCTGTGCACATCGGATGCGCAGTGCCGGGCGCTGCCGATGGGCGCACGGTCTTGTGGCGGGCCGGATCGGTATCAGGCCTATTCAACTCAGGTGTCGAACAGCGCCGATCTGGAGCGACTGTCTGCAGAGCATCAGCGCCTGTCGGCCCAGCGCAATGAACTCGAAGGCACGATGGGCATCTGCTCGATCCTGCCCGCGCCGGCAATGCGCTGCGAATCGCTCAGCTGCGTGGTCCGTTAGTGACTGGTCAGATTGAGTGACCGGCCGGATTGAGTCGCCTGCGTCAGTGAGTCACCGGCGCCAGACACCGCGCCCGGGGATATCCGGGCGCGCGGTGACACGGCATCTTCAGCTGGCGGCAGCGGCTGCGGATGAGTCCAGGGTCGGGTAGTCGGTATAACCCACCGCGCCCGGGCCGTAATAGGTCTTGATATTGGCCGGCGTCAGGGGCGCATCGAGCTGCAGCCTGCGCGGCAGATCCGGATTCGAGATGAACGGCACACCGAAGGCGACCGCATCGCAGCGACCGCCGGCAACCGCATCCAGGGCCATCTGCCGGGTGTATTTGTTGTTGCCGATGATCGTGCCGTGGAAGTGGCGACGCGCGCCCGCGAAATCGAAGCCGCGCTCGTGATGCTCCACACCGGTGTTGCCTTCGATGAAGTGGACGAAGGCAATCCGCCGGGCATTCAGCGCTTCAAGCAGTGCGGTGTAGGTGGCCTGCGGGTTGCTGTCCTGCGGGCAGCCGTTGGCGCCGGATACCGGCGACAGGCGGATGCCGACCCGGTCAGGGCCAAAGACCTCGATGGCCGCATCGATCACCTCGAGCGTGAAGCGGATGCGGTTGGCGATTGAACCGCCGTATTCATCCGTGCGATGGTTGACCGAATCGCGGATGAACTGCTCGAGCAGATAGCCGTTGGCCGAGTGGATCTCGACGCCATCGAGGCCGGCATCGTGAATGACTTGGGCCGCATGCCGGAAGTCGGCCACCAGTGCCTTGACTTCGGCGGTGCTCAGTGCGCGCGCTGCAGTGCGTTCGCGCTTGCCGTGTTGCGTGTGCACCGTGCCGACCGCGGTGTAGTCAGATGACGAGACCGGTGCGGCATTGCCCGGCTGCAGATCCGGATGCGAGACAGCGCCGACATGCCAGAGCTGCGCAACGATCCGGCCGCCCGCAGCATGCACCGCATCAGCAACCCGCTTCCAGCCGGCCTGCTGTTCAGCGCTGTGGCAGCCGGGCGTGCCGATGTAGCCGATGCCGCGCGGCTCGACCTGCGTGGCTTCGCTGACGATCAGGCCTGCCGAGGCGCGCTGCGCGTAGTACTCGGCATTCAGCGCATGGAGCGCCAGGCTACCCGGCAGGGCCCGGCAGCGCGTCAGCGGCGCCATGATCACTCGGTTGGGGCACTCGATAGCGCCGATGCGCAGGGAGTCAAACAGGCTGGGGGTGGCGTTTGCATTCATGCCGCCCAGTTTACCGGTTGGCAGTCATCCGCCGCAGCCCGCGCGTTTCAATCGGTGGTCGCGGTCAGTGCCCGGGCTGCTCCCCTGATCGAATCAAGCGGCAGATGTTTGATCCAGACCGAGTGCGATCAGCGATGCCGCAATGAATCCCGGCGAAAGCGCTGACCGATGGCGGGTGGGCTGGAAGGCTTCGCTCAGGCGCGCGCGAATCGAGGCGGCGATGCCATCCCATGCAGCACGGCGTGCAAGCGACTGCTGCGATTCCAGCGCGCCGGTGCACTTGACCC
>CAIXXI010000016.1 GCA_903923345.1 uncultured Burkholderiales bacterium
CGGCGATAATGCGCGATGCCTACCGAACGCCACTACACCCTCACGATTTCCTGCCCCGACACCGTGGGCATTGTTGCTGCCGTGTCGCACTTCATTGCCGAGCGCGGTGGCTGGATCCTTGAAGCCAATCACCACGCCGACCGGGACCATGCGCGATTTTTTATGCGCAACACCCTGCTCGCCAGCTCTTTGCCCGACGGGGCTGCACGCTTTGCTGCGGAATTCGCCCCGATCGCCGAGCGTTTCGAGATGACCTGGCGCTTGTCCGATTCGGCTGTGCCAAGGCGAGTGGCTGTGCTGGCCAGCAAACTCGATCATTGTCTGGTCGATTTGTTGTATCGCTGGCGCGGTGGTGAGCTCCCCTGCGACATGGCGTGCGTCATTTCCAATCACGACGATCTGAGGGGCGATGTCGAAGTGCATCGCATTCCCTTTCACCTTGTGCCGGTGACGCCCGACTCCAAACCACAGGCTTTTGCGGCGATGGATCAATTGCTCACCGACCTTCAGATCGACACCATCGTGCTGGCGCGCTACATGCAGATCCTGCCCGCCGAACTGTGCGCTCGATATCCGGGTCGGATCATCAACATCCACCACAGTTTCCTGCCGTCTTTCGTTGGTGCACGCCCCTATCACCGCGCGTTCGAGCGCGGCGTGAAGCTGATCGGTGCGACCAGTCACTATGTGACTGCCGACCTGGACGAAGGCCCGATCATCGAGCAGGACGTCGTGCGAATCGAGCATGACGACACGGTCGATGACCTGGTCCGCTTCGGCCGCGACGTCGAAAGGGCCGTGCTTGCGAGAGCCCTTCGCTATCACCTCGAGGACCGGGTGCTCCTGAACGGAAACAGAACGGTCGTTTTTCGCTGACGCCGCACACCCCATCCCGGGCGCTACAATGCCGCTCCCCAGTCAGGTGCGCCCCGATGGTTCCCCATTTCGTCACCTCCCTTACCGGGCCCTTGCTCGAGGTCGAGCGCAAGTTCCTGGACGCCTCGTCGAATATCGAGCGATGGTTCCGCATGCAGTGGCAGGAGCACACGCCACCGTTTTATTGTTCGGTCGATCTGCGCAACGCGGGCTACAAGCTCGCACCGGTCGACACCAACCTGTATCCAGGTGGCTTCAACAACCTTTCGGCTGAAGCCCTGCCACTGGCGGTTCAGGCGGCCATGTCGGCCATCGAAAAATACTGTCCGGATGCGCGCAACCTGTTGCTCATCCCGGAGAACCACACCCGCAACACCTACTATCTGACGAATGTTCAGCGCCTGCAAAGCCTGCTGACGCAGACCGGGCTGACCGTGCGGCTGGGTTCACTGAACCCGGAGGTGAGCGAGCCCACGACGCTGGAGCTGCCGGACGGACAGACGCTGACGGTCGAGCCGCTGGTGCGCACAGGCAATCGCATCGGTTTGTCGGGCTTCGACCCGTGCGCCGTTCTGCTCAACAATGATCTGTCGGCGGGCATTCCGGATGTGCTCAGGAATCTCACCGAGCAGATCCTGCTGCCGCCGCTGCATGCCGGCTGGGCGGTGCGTCGCAAGACTCAGCATTTCTCTGCGTTTGACGAAATTGCCTCCCGATTTGCGACCCTGCTCGACATCGATCCCTGGCTGGTCAATCCGTATTTCGCGGGCAGTCGGGGCATCGATTTCCATGCCCGAGAGGGCGAGGATGAACTGGCCAGCCAGGTCGACGCCACGCTGGCCCGGATACGTGCCAAGTAC
>CAIXXI010000017.1 GCA_903923345.1 uncultured Burkholderiales bacterium
AATTTCGACAACACCCCGACTGCTGCGGTGCGCCCGGTGGGTGACGGCCGGATCGTCGTCGATGGCGGCGTCCTGATCGACGTGGCCGGCGTGCGGGATGTCAGCGTGCCGGTGACTCGCAACATCATCGATGTGCAGATCGGCGGCGAGAATGTGGCCGATAATCCCACCCTGAGGACCGGCACACTGGCGTCGCAAACCGTCAAGGTTGACGTGCGGACCGGCTCGCCCCTCTTTTCGCAGGCCACGCTTGATGCGGTCGCCGGACAGCAGATCCGTCGCACCGTGGAAGAGCGGATGGCAGCAGGCGGCACGGTGAGTCTGTCGTCCACCGGCGAGGCGGTGGTCAACCCGGGTGCCCGGATCGGCCTGGCTGGTGGCTCGGTGGTGTTCACACCGGGATTTCTCCAGACGAGCCGGTTGTCCGATGGCAGCCGAACGGTCGACATTGGCGCGGCGACCCCCGATCGCAATTGGACCCTGGCCAACAGCTACACCGAGACCGATGAGCGTTGGGGCGTGACTCGCACCTTCTCGCTGGGCAGTGTGGCCACACGGGATCCCGGTTATCAGCAGGGCTTCAATGCAGGCCGTCTCGAACTGGTGGCACCCTGGGTCAGTCTGGGTGGTGCGGTTGATGGCTCGACAGTCAGTGGATCGCGCCAGCGAACCTCGCCCCCGCTGGGCGGTATGGTCACCTTCGGGCAGCGCGAGGCCTTCCTGTCTGCGCAACCGGACTTCCAGGTCCGCAGCCCGATGCTGTTGGGACAATCGCCCGGTGCGATGCAGCCCGCCGCATTCTCGATCGATGGCGATCGGCAGGAGCGATTCGGAACAGAATCATCGGCGAACGCGCAGTCCATCGACGTTTCCAGCCTGAGTGCGTCAGGCATCTCGCGGCTGGAAGTCTTCAGTAACAACTCGGTGATCATCCCCGCGGGCTCACCGCTCAGCCTGCCGGCCGGCGGCCGAGTCACAGCGGTGGGTTCATCGCTCGAAGTGGCAGCATCAGTGAGCGTGCCCGCGGCCCGCTCTGAGACGGTGGTGCGCCGAAACGATCAGGATGTCCGCTCCGCTGGCATTGATCTGTCCGCCACACCGATTGGCTCGGACACGCCGAGTGCAAGCTCAGGTGCGATGACGGTCCGTGGTGCTCGCATCGACGCCTCCGGTCAGTGGCTGGTGCAATCGACAGCGGCCACAAGTGGCGGCAATGCGCCCTACCTGCTGGATGCCGGGTCGGTGAGGCTGCAGGGCTACAACCACTTCAGCGTTGATTCAACCAGCGGCATTGATGTCTCTGCCGGCGCTCGACTCGGACCCAACAACGTTCTTGCCAGTGGGCGAGCCGGCTCATTGCAGATCGGTTTGACCTCACGTGAACCGGCCAGCATTGGCATGCCGCGCGTCGCCGACTTTGCAGCTCCGGTGCGCGCATACGGATTCGGCACCGGAGCCAGTCTGAGGGCCTCGGCCATCGACATCCTCGTGTCGGACGTGCGCCCGGAAGCGTTCGGCGGCTTGTGGCTGTCGGCAGGCCGATTGGCCTCAGAGGGGTGGTCGTCGGTCGACCTCACCGGCGTCTCGAGTGCCCGGTTGGCCGACGACACGAGCATTCGACTGGTGCCGTCATCGCTGGTGTTCAAACCCGGCACCGGTGCAGTCACCAGCGCCGCCACCCTTCAAGCGCAGACAACACCGACGCAACAACCGGAGTACTTGCTCAAGCCCTCTTCGTTTGCACTGCGAACCTCGTCGACCCTGGAAGGGACGACCGAGATCGGCGCTCGAAGTCAGGTCGAAGTGGCACCCGGCGGCAGTATTGCTCTGGACGCTGGATACCGGGCGCGCCTGGCCGGCGCACTGCGTGCGCCCGGGGGAGCGGTGTCGTTGACCCTTGATAACGGCAGCAATTACCTCGGCTTCAGAGGTACCCAGGGCATCCATGTGCAGTCCGGTGCGCGTCTCGATGTCAGCGGCATCGATACCACCATCCCGCTGCCTGGCGGGCGGCGCGGCGGCTCCGTGCTGGCCGCAGGAAGTGTCAGCATCAACGCACCCAGCGGCTATCTGGTGATGGAGCCGGGTTCGCGGGTCGATGCCCGAGGTGCGGTCGGGCAGGTCGACGGTAACGCTTCGGATGTCAATGCACGTCCAGTGGCTCAATCGCTGGCGAGCGCGGGCGGAAAGGTCTCGCTGATCTCGGGCAATGGCGGTGTGATTGCAGCCAGCATCGACGTGGCGGCGGGCGGCGCAAGTGCCGCATCGGGTAGCGTCGTGATCGGTCAGAGCCGCGAGGTTGCGCTCGGCGCGATCGACAACACGATCGGGCCGCGCCCGATCCGACTGGAGCGGCTGAACATTGTTGACGATGCCAAGGCGATGCCGGGAGCACTAGCCGTTGGCGCCGATGTCGACGCGGCACTCAATGCCGGTGCGGCACCGGGCAATGAGGTCTTCGAGACGCGCGTGGCGCGCTCGACCCTCGAGCGACTGGATGCCAATGGGCTGGCACTTCAGGCGCGTGATCAACTCACCTTTGGTGCCGACACACGCCTGAGTGCGCGCCGGCAGGTCACCATCGATGCACCGGCCATTCAAGGCGATGGCCAGGCGACGCTGTCGATCCGGGCGCCCTACGTGGAGCTGGGCTGGACGCGTCGCAACACGGCCGCGCTCCCGGTGGGGGTGACGCAGGGCACCCGCCTGGGCGAGGCGCGCCTGGATGTCGCGAGCACGCTGGCGCTGGACCTGGTGGGCAGCCTCGTGCTGCAGGGTATCGGCAACACCAAACTCGAGACTGCTGGCGATCTGCGTCTGCGGGGCATCTTCACCAATGCGGCCGATGGCAGCGTGCCGCCGTATGCGGTGGGCCGTCTCGATGCCAGCGGCCGGGTCGATCTGATCGCAAGCCAGATCTTTCCGACGACCGGATCGAGCTACAGCATCGCACTGGCCGGCCCGCAATCCACCTTGACCACGGCGCGTACGACCGCCGAGTCGCCGCCGGTACCGCTGTCGGCGCTGGGCCGCATGCAACTGAGCGCAGACCGCATCGAGTTGCAGGGCGTGCAGCGCGCGCCGCTTGGCACGATCGAGATCGATGCCCGCGAATCGGTGGTGGCGGGCTCGACGGCGGAGATCTCGGTTTCAGCGGCGAACACTCTTGTCCCCTACGGCGTCACGCAGGATCGCCGGCAAATCATCTATCCGTTTGATGGCGGCTCGACCGGACGGGCATTGACCGGATTCGACTCGGAGGTCCGCATCAGCGGTGCCTCGATCGACCTCAAGCAAGGCGCGCTGGTTGATGCGTCCGGTGGCGGCGATGTGCTGGCCAGTGCCTTCATCGCTGGCAGCGGCGGATCAGCCGACGTTTTGCGGCGACCCAACCTGTTCGCCGTGGTGCCTGGCTATTCAGCCGCGATGCCGTTTGATTTCCAGATGCGCGCCGAAATCCCGACACTCGGTGGTTCGGCGCTCGGCGCGCTCTCGGCGTTTCGGGGTGCGCTGCCCGCCGGTGTCACGACGAACACCAGGCCGACCCTGTCAGTCGGCGACCGCATCTACCTCTCCGCGGGCAGCGGTCTGCCGCAAGGCGAATACACACTGATGCCAGCCCGCTATGCGCTGCTGCCGGGCGCCTATGCGGTCGCATTGACGGATTCAGTGAGCTTCTCGGCCCCCCGCCCGACCACCCTTGCTGATGGCAGCAGTCTGATTGCCGCTCAGCGCTTCGCAGCGTCGTCTAACGAGCGCGATGCCCGCTGGACGGCGGTCAATGTGCTCAGCGGCACGCAGATCCGCCGTTACGCCGAATTCATCACAGACCTGGGCTCTCGTGACCTTGGTGCAAAGGCCGATGCCACCGGCTCGATTCGTGCACCTCAGGATGCTGGCACGGTGGCCATCGATGCACGCGGCACCTCGGTCAGGCTCGACGCGGCCATCCGCCTCAATCCGGGCCAGACGATTGCGCTGGCCGAGGGCGGTACCGCGCTGAGCTCCGAGGGCACGACCACGGGCCGACGCGGTGCATTCGAGTTGACTTCCGACGGCGCATCTTTGGTCATCGGCGGTGCCACTGCGGGCGGCTCATCGGGCGCCACCATCAACCTG
>CAIXXI010000018.1 GCA_903923345.1 uncultured Burkholderiales bacterium
AGCCCGGTGACCATGAGCCGCTGGATGTGATTGGCGTAGCCATGCGTGAGCGTTTGCGTCAGGGCATCGCGCAGACAGGCCATCTCGGTGTCGCCGGTCCAGTACCAGGCCGGCAGGTCGGCATCAGCCTGTAACGCATTGAGTGCTGCGTAATCAGGCATGCGGGTCCAGTAGATGCCGCGCACGTATTCACGCCAACCAAGGATCTGTCGAACAAAGCCCTCCACACTGGCCAGGGGGGCCACACCCGTGTCGTAGGCCGCCACGGCCGCCGCAACCACTTCGCGCGGATTGAGTAACTTCAGGTTGAGCGCTGCTGACAAGTGAGCGTGATACAGCCAGGGGTTGTCTGGCCAGAGTGCGTCCTGGAAGCGGCCGAACAAGGGCAGGCGTTCGGTGATGAAGCGATGCAAGGACTCAAGTGCCTGCGCGCGTGTGACGGGCCAGGTGAAGCTGTCCAGCTGGCCCGGATGCTGTGCGAAGCGCTCCCGGACCAGCTCGATCACCTCGCGTGTGATCGCGTCGGGTGGGAAAACAGCGCGCTCAGGGACCAGGCCAGGCCCGTTCGCACCAAAGGACTCGCGGTTATCGGCATCGAAGTTCCATTGCCCGCCTGCTGGCGCGTCACCCTCCATGAGCACGCCGTGGCGCTTGCGCTGCTCGCGATAGAAATACTCCATTCGCAGGGACTTTCGCCCCTTCGAATGCGCTTCGAAATCACGCACGGTGCAGTAGAAGTGGCGGTCTTCACGAATGTCCAAGGGCAGATTGCAGCGCTGTGCGACATCCTTGAGCGTCTGAAGCACACGCCAGTCGCCGGGTGCGGTCATCACCAGCCGTGAGGGGTGCAGGCGCGCGATGTCGGCCTGCAGCTGCTCGCCCAGACCGGCGCGCGTGTCAGCATCATCCAGTCGGCAGTAGTGCAGCGGACGGCCTGCCTCACGCAAGGCCTGCGCGAAATGGCGCATCGCCGAGAGGAACAGGGCGGTGCGCGGTTTGCTGGACCAGACATGGGTCGACTCCTGCGCCACCTCAGCCATCCAGACCTTGTCCTGGTTTGCATCGAAGTCGTCGAAGGCAGCGGCATGCAGGTCGAGCTGATCGCCCAGCACGATCACCAGCGCGCGCAGTTCAGTCACGTTTCAGCCTTTCATTGGGCAGATTGCAGTCGATTGAGCCTGGGAGCCGAGTCGATCGGCAGGCAAGTTCGAGCACAGGCATTTTTTGGTAGTGTCAATGATGAAGGCTCGGTGTATCACGCTTTTTGGGTCTTCACGGACCTGATGTCCATCTCTTCCACTCATTGCAGGCTTGCCATGCCAATCGTCATCTGCCTCACAGGAGGCCTCGCCAGCGGTAAATCCACTGCGGCCGCTCATCTTCGGGAACTCGGTGCCCATGTGATCGACGCAGACCTTCTGGGCCATCGTGCGTATGAGCCCGGGTCGGCCGCACACGCACGCATTGCCGAGGTCTTCGGGACCGAGGTCGTGGCCGCCGACGGACGCATCGACCGAAAGGCGCTGGGCGCCAAGGTTTTCGGGCAAGCGGCCGAGCTCAAAAAGCTCACCGACATTGTGTGGCCTGCCATCCGACGCCTGGCCGCACAGGAGATCGCCGAAGTCAGAACATCAGCCCGTGCGCAGGTCATCGTGCTAGAGGCTGCGGTGCTGATCGAAGCCGGCTGGCAGGATCTGGGCAATGAGGTCTGGGTCAATCTGGTCGATCGCGAGGTGGCGATCGAACGGGCGATGGCCCGCGATGGGGCAAACCGCAGTGCTGTGGAAGGACGCCTGGATGCCCAGCTCTCAAATGCCGAGCGCGTGGCGCTGGCCGATGTGGTGATTGACAACAATGGCACGTTGCAGACCATGCTCAGTCAGGTGCGCAGGCACTGGGAGCGGGTGCGTGCGCAGCCGGTGCTGCGCTTGCCACATGTGGGCGCGCAGGTGGAGCTTGATGGACTGGCCCTTCTGCATCCGACCGCACAGTTGCATGGCAAGGTCTCGATCGGGCCCGGTGCGTCGGTGTGGCCGTACGTGGCCATGCGCAGTGAGGTGCATCACATTCGCATCGGGGCTCGCACCAACCTTCAGGACTTTGTGATGGTTCATGTCGGCAATGACACGCCGACCATTGTCGGTGAAGACTGCTCGATCACGCATCACGTGACGCTGCATGGTTGCGAGATCGGCGATCGATGCCTGATCGGCATCAACGCCACGATCATGGACGGTGCAAAGATCGGCGCCAATTCCATCGTGGCCGGCCATGCGATCGTGATGCAGAACCAGGTCTTTCCCGAGAATTCGATCATCGGCGGTGTTCCGGCCAAACTGATCGGCACCCGCGATAAC
>CAIXXI010000019.1 GCA_903923345.1 uncultured Burkholderiales bacterium
GGCGCCGGTTTCAGCCAGGCCCCAGTCTGCGCCGTGCCGCGTGCGTGAGGTTCTGGCCAGCAGCATCGCGTAGGGCTCGGATGACGACCGGATGCCGGTGACGTCGGCGTCCGTCAGGCCCATGAGGCTTCGCCGCGCCGGGCGGGTGTAGACCACTGCGCCCGCGATGAAATAGGCCGACGCGCCGGGCACCGCAAGCAGCGACGCAGCAATCAGACCGCCGGCTGAGGATTCAGCGACGGCAACCGTCTCGCGGCGGTCCTTCAGGCGTTGGGCAATGCGAGTGGCAATCGGCAAGAGGCTGTCCATGGGGTCTCCGGGTGCGTTTGTTTTGACAGACAGACGATACAAGGCTTGGCTGACCGGCCTGGAAACCGGGTGCCAGGAACAGAATGTGCGGTCACACCCCAAACGGGTTTCTGATCGTCAACAATCCTTCGATGACTTGACCGTCCTGCATGTCTTCCGAGTAAAGCGTCCTGCAGCCCGCCAGCAAGGCCGCTGAAACAATGAGGGCGTCGTAGATCGACAGACCATAGCGCTCTGCAATATGCACGGCCCTTTCGTGGGTTTCGATCGTGATCGGCTCGATCGCACAGACCGCTCGGAGAAGACTCAGCACCTCGCGGATTTCGCTCCACGGCATTCGAAGCTTGCGCGAAGCGACGGCTACGAATTCGTTCAGAACCTGGACGCTGAGGGTCCCTCCCAGTGCGATGAGCTCCTCAGCTCGGTCGGCCTTGGACACATCCGCCGACAGCATGTAGAGGACCACATTGGTATCAAAGAAGCCTTCACCGCCGCTCATTGGCTTCGAGCCGATCAAACTTGAAGTCTGTGGGTAGCCGACCGCGGTACTTGCGTAGCCGGGCTAACAACTCACGCGCACCAGGCGCCTTCTCTATGCCGAAGGCACGGTCACCTTGAACATGGATTTCAATGTTGTCTCCGGGCTTCAGATCCAGAGCTTCGACCACTGAAGCGGGAAGGCGGACCGCCAGGCTATTACCCCACTTTGCGACTTGCATTCTGATCTCCAGGATATACACAAGAAATTGTAGATCATGAACCCTGTCGATTGTTGATGTCTGCCAGCCGTCCCCGTTACCTGCCACCACGGCGAGCGTTAGACTCGCCGTCTTTCAAGGTGACGGCGCGAGGGCCAGATGAAGATCACGATCATGGGTACGGGCGGTGTGGGCGGCTATTTCGGCGGGCGTCTGGCACAGGCAGGGTATGACGTGAACTTCGTGGCACGAGGCGCGCATCTGGCTGCGCTGCGTGAAAGCGGGCTGCGCATCGAAAGCCCTGCAGGCGACCTGCATGTGCCATCAATCCGCGTCACCGACGACCCCACCGAGATCGGACAGACCGATCTGATCCTGCTCGGCGTGAAGCTATGGGATACCGAAGCAGCGGCTGCGGCCATCCGGCCACTGATCGGCCCCCACACTGCGGTCGTGTCATTCCAGAACAGTGTGGTGAAAGATGACATCCTGCGCAGCCTCATTCCCGCAGGCCATCTGATCGGCGGCGTCGGCTATATCGCCGCCGGCATCGCGCAGCCGGGCGTCATTCGCCACACCGGCGTGATGCACAAACTGGTCTTTGGCGAATACGACGGCTCGGTTTCGGAGCGGGTCGCGCAATTTTCAAAGGCCTGTCAGGCAAGTGGCTTTGACCATGAGGTCAGCACCGACATCCGTCGCTCGATCTGGGAAAAATTTGTTTTTCTGGTCGGACTGTCCGGCACCACGGCGAGTGCACGAGTGCCGATCGGCATCATCCGCAATCACCCGCGCTCACGCGCCCTCCTGCATGATGTGATGAAGGAGGTGGTGCAGGTCGCCCGTGCTGAAGGCGTCGCGCTGCCCGCCGACTATGCCGATCAGCGCCTGGCGTTCTGCGACACCGTGTCGCCCGCGATGACCTCGTCCATGCACCATGACCTGGAGCGAGGCAACCGTCTGGAGCTGCCCTGGCTGGCAGGCGATGTGGTGGCGCGCGGCGAGCGACTGGGTATTCCCACTCCCTGCAACCGCGCGGTCTTCGACATCCTGTCGGTGCGAAGCGAGGGCAAGCCC
>CAIXXI010000020.1 GCA_903923345.1 uncultured Burkholderiales bacterium
ACCTATCCGCTGCCCGAGGCTCAGGTCGACCGATTCATGATGAAGGTGCTGGTGGGCTATCCGAGCGACGAGGAGGAATTTGTCATCGTGGCGCGCGTCACCGGCCCGACGATTAACGTCAGCCCTGTGGTGACCACCGAACAACTCGCCGTCCTGCAACGGGAATGCCGCTCGGGCTATGTTGATCCGTCATTGATGCATTACGCAGTGAAGCTGGTGTCTGCAACCCGAGAACCCGAACGTCATGGCATCCAGGACATCAAGCGGCTGCTGACCTTTGGTGCAAGCCCCCGTGCCTCGATCGCCCTGATCGAGGGCGCGCGGGCGCTGGCTTTTTTGCGCGGCCGTCGCTACGCCCTGCCTGAAGACATTGCTGACATCGCGCCCGATGTGCTGCGCCACCGTCTGGTGCTCTCCTACGAGGCGCTCGCAGAGGGCGTCACTGCAGATCGAATCGTGCGCACGATCATGAAGGGCATCACCCCGCCGGCGCAACCGCTTCGCACCCATGTCGACCTCGACGCATGATCCACAGGCGCTGCTGCGCCGCCTCGAATGGACCGTCCTGAAGCGGCTCGATGGGCTGCTGCATGGCGACTACCGATCGCTGTTTCGAGGCTTCGGGCTGGATCTGGCCGACCTGCGCGAATACCAGTTCAACGATGACGTGCGACACATCGACTGGAACGTCACCGCACGCATGCAAACGCCCTATGTCCGAGAATTTCACGAGGACCGGGAGGTTTGCGCCTGGTTCATCGTCGACCTGAGCGCTTCGGTGGCCTTCGGATCCGGAAAGACTGGGAAGCGTGACATCGCGACCGACTTCGTGGCGATCATGGCCCGGTTGCTGGCACGCCATGGCAATGCCGTCGGCCTGATCAGCCACGACGGCACCGCAAACACCCTCCTGCCCCCGCGTACTGGCCGCAGGCATCTGCTGCAACTGATCAGCCAGCTGCAAAAAGCCCAGGGCGAGCGTGCAGGCGGCCAGATGACCGACCTTTCAGTCCCGCTGCAGGCGGGCTGGAATGCCATCTCGCGGCGGTCAGTGGTTTTCGTAGTCTCTGACTTTTTCAGCGCGCCCGGATGGGCAGAACCGCTGGCAAGGCTGGCCAGACGCCATGATGTGGTGGCGGTCCGCGTGCACGACCCGCTCGAATCGTCGCTACCCGATCTGGGGCTGGTGACCATTCAGGACGCCGAGACCGGCGAGCAACTCCTTCTTGACACACACGATCGAAAGATTCGGGATCGCTTCGCTCAGCTCGCCTCGGAACGGGAGGAGACCCTTCGACGCCTGCTGGGTCAGGCCGGCGTCGATGCGATGGAGGTCTCGACCCAGGACGACCTGGCCGAGACCCTCCTGCGATTCAGCGCCCTGCGCCAACTGCGCAGTCGAATCGCGGCGGGCAGCCCGATTGGGGCGCACCTGATCGTGCGCAGCGGACTGGCCGCGTGAAGACCCTGAGCTTTATCTGGCCTCAGATGCTCTGGCTGCTGTTGCTGGTGCCTGCGGCTGCGGCTGTGTTGTGGCGCATCGGAGGTCGTCGTCGAACGGCGCAGGCAGGATGGCCTGGGCTGCGGGCAGTTGGTGGGTCTGAGTCCGCACTCCTGCGTCACCTGCCCAGATGGCTCTTGCTCGCCGCCTTGACCCTCTGGCTGATCGCAGCAGCCCGGCCGGTCTCAGTGGTCACCCTGCCCAGCGCCCATGAGACCGTCATCCTGGCAATCGATTCGTCCGGCAGCATGCGGGCCACCGACATGAGCCCGAACCGGCTGGGCGCAGCTCAGTTGGCGGCCAAGGCGTTCATCGAGTCGCACCCTCGCAGCACCCGAATCGGCATCGTCAGCTTCGCCGGAACCGCTGCCTTGGTGCAGCCCCCGACTGATCGGCGCGAGGAGCTCGAACAGGCCATCGAACGCCTTCAGCCCCAGCGCGGAACGGCCCTGGGCAGCGCCATCGTGGTGTCGCTGGCAGCGATCTTTCCCGGGGCGGGCATTGACCTCAACAGCGTCGGCAGGCAGGCGGCATCGGCTGCTGGCGCCTCACGCGAGGACCGACGTGACGGCGCACGGCCCGCTCAGCCACCCGGTGCGCCAGGCAATTCGGACCGTTCAAGCAGCGCGGAGACGGTCGCGCCGGGCTCATTCGAGTCGGCATTGATCGTGCTGCTGACCGACGGCCAGTCCACCGCAGGCCCCGATCCGATTGCCGCAGCCCGCCTTGCGGCGCAGCGCGGCGTCAGGATCTACACCGTCGGACTCGGCACAAGCCGTGGCGAAGTCTTGCGCGCCGATGGCTGGTCGATGCGGGTCGGGTTGGACGAATCAACCCTCAAGACCGTCTCCGATCTGACCCGGGGCGAGTACTTCCAGGCCCAATCCGCTGCCGACCTGAAGCGGCTCTACGGCAGCCTGAGCAGCCGCTTCATGACTGAAAAGCAGGAGATCGAGATCGGCGCCCTGATTGCTGCGTTGGCAACGCTACTGAGCGTGATCGCGGCGACGCTCTCGATGCTCCGATCAGGTCGGATTCACTAGACCTGGCAGGTCAGCGGATGGCGATCGGATTGATCATCGCCTGCACCGCGCCCTGATACTTGTTGTGACCGAGCACGAAGAGGAACTCGTAGGCCTTGTCACGCGCCAGTTCGGCGGTATTGACGTTCTCCAGGATATAGGTGCCGCTCAAGGGCAGCAGAATCTGGTGGACCTCAAAAATGCCGGCATCCTTCTCGAACGGCACCGCTTCCAGGCCCCAGGTATCGGCGCCCACAGCGACCACACCTTTGGACACCAGATAACGGGCACCCCCTCTGCCCAGCCCCGGCTCGACCGATCCGAAGCGTTTGGGATCCTTGTCGATGATGCTGAGCCAGCCGGTGTGGAACAGCACGATGTCGCCCTGGCGAATTTCGATCCCCTGCTTGCGGGCCGCCCCCTCGATTTCAGCCTGATTGAAGGCCGTGCCTTCATTGAGCATCGGAACGCCGTAGTAGGCCGCCATGTCCAGCAGGATGCCCCGACCCACGATCGGCGGAATTTTTTCGGTACCGAGTTTCTTCAGGCCGCCGATATCGGCAAATTCAGACCACTTGAACCCGTTGTAATACCGATCGCTGATGCCGATATGGCCGAGTCCATCCAATTGTGTACCGATCCCGTTCCAGCAATTCAGGATATCGTCGTTGTAAGTGGTCTGGGTCGGGCCCAGACCGGTTGATGCGCCGGTTTGGCCAGGTTGAACGATGTAGATCGAGCAGGTCCTGGGTGGGTAGGCCGGCGTGCTCGTGTTGACCGTGATGCCCAATGAATACGTCTTGCCCGTCTTGACCAGCTTCGTGGCGTTCAGCACACCTGCAGCGGTGATGTAGTTGGCAGCGCCAATTTCATCGGTTGGCCCCCAGCGGCTGGGGTACCACTGGCTCTGTGCGATCACCGTGCCCATCACCGTCAACAGGACAGCGCCCAGGATCGCCCTGACCGAATATTTCATCTTCATGTCATCTCCTCGGTTTTATTGCCCGCAACGATGCCGGCGATGTCATTGTAATGTTGGATAATCAAGGGTTAGCAAGCTTGACACCGCATTCCGGCATCGGAATTTGTCCGCCACACAATTCCGCTCGATATCGCAATTGATCACGTCGATATACAAAACACTTCGCTCGCGGCGCGGCGTTGGACTTTTGGTTCTCGCCGCTGTCGCGGTGCTTGCCGCTGTCGCCCTCATGCGAACTGGAAACGGTTTTCACGGGAGCGCGCTGGCACAGGCAGGTGCCGGCAGCACTGAAGCCACACGCTCTGATGCGAGCGCTGCGGCCGGAGCACCCAGTGACGCACCGACCCCCGAAACACCTGTGGTGGGTGCAGCCACCGCATTGCCATCCCTTTGGCCGCAGATCCCCAACTACATCCACAACGCCACAGACGACAACGCCAAATCCGGCCTGAACCTTTCACTGAAAGACATCAAGGAAAGCTTCGGAGCAGAGCCCGAACTGGAACCCGTTGGTTCGGAGCGCCTCGACGTGGTGTTTGTCGCCGACTTCTCAGGGCCCAGCAAACGAGTCGGTCAGGATCTGGCCAAAGGCTTTGAAGATGCCCTGGCCGAACGAAAAGGCTCAGAAGTGCTTCGCGTGCTGGTTCGAGACGACCAGGGCCGCGCCGAAGCAGTCGAGGCCCTGGCAGAAGGCTCGGCTGCGGGCTTCAGCACTTTGGCGCTGGTGGGCCCAACCCAGCCTGCGGGTTATCAGGCCTTTGTTGTGGCGGCCGAGCAAGGACAGGTACCCGCCTTGATCCCGGTTCCGCCCCCGGTCCGGATGTTCGACAACACCTGGTTGTTTTCCCTTCAGCCAGGACAAGTGCGTCAAGGTGAATTCGCCGGCAAGCTCCTGCAGCGTATCCGCACGCCCAAAAAAGTCGCCTTCGTCAGTGCGTCTCAAAGCGAGATCAGCGGCTACTGGTACGGCATGGCCCAAAGTTTCGCCGAATCAAAGGGCACCCAACTCGAACTGATCAGGCTGAAAGGTGCGCCGGACTCCCTGTTCCTCGGTGGCGAAATCCTGGCGCTGGAACGGTTCGACATGTTGTTCGTCGACCTGCCCACCGGCATTGCAGTCACTCTGCTGCAATCGCTGAAAGACAATCGATACGCCGGAACGATCATCGGTTTCGGAGAGATGGCATTGCCCGACTTTCCCAAACGCTTTGAACGACTTCCCAAGGAAGTGGCTCAACCCGGCTTCTACACCAAC
>CAIXXI010000021.1 GCA_903923345.1 uncultured Burkholderiales bacterium
CAGCGCCTGCCGCGAGTGCTGGGCGTGGCCAAGGCACTCGAGATGGTCGTGAGCGGTGCGCCCATCAAGGCCGAAGAGGCTGCCAAGCTGGGGTATTTCGAAAAACTGATCGAGGGCGACCTGATCGCCGGGGCGGTTGACTTCGCCCGTGATGTGGTCGCTGCCGGTGCGGCACGGCCGCGGGTTCGTGATCGCAATGTTGATCCGGCATCGATGCCGGGCGGCGCACAGGCCTTCTTCCAGGGTGCGCGCGACCATGTCGCCAAGGCCTACAAGGGCTATACCGCGCCGATGAAATGTCTGGAATGCGTGGAAGCCGCCGCGCTCAAGCCCTCCTTCGATGAGGGCATGAAGGTCGAGCAGGCCCTGTTTGGCGACCTGATGAGTTCGGTCAGCTCGAAAGCCCTGCGCCATGCCTTCTTTGCCGAGCGTGCTGCCAGCAAGATTCCCGACGTCCCGGACAACACCCCGCAGCGTCCGATCAAATCGGCAGCCGTCATCGGCGCCGGCACGATGGGCGGCGGGATCACCATGAACTTCATCAACGCCGGCATTCCGGTGACCCTGCTCGAGATGAAGCAGGAGGCACTGGATCGGGGCGTGGCCACCATTCGCCGCAACTACGAGAACACCGCCAAGAAGGGCCGCATGACCCAGGAGGAGGTCGAGCAGCGCATGGCGCTGATCACACCGACCTTGTCGTATCCGGACTTGGCCCAGGCCGACATCGTGGTCGAGGCGGTGTTTGAAGACATGGCAATAAAAAAGACGGTCTTCCAGACCCTGGATGCAACCATGAAGCCGGGTGCAATCCTGGCCTCGAACACCTCGACCCTGGATGTCGATCAGATCGCAGGCTTCACCGGCAGGCCGCAGGACGTCATCGGCACTCACTTCTTTTCGCCGGCCAATGTGATGCGCCTGCTGGAAGTGGTGCGCGGCAAAGCCACCGGCAAGGATGTGCTGGCCACCACCATGGCCCTGTCCAAGAAGATCAAGAAAGTGGGCGTGGTATCGGGTGTGTGCGATGGTTTCATCGGCAATCGCATGATCGAGCAGTACTCCCGGCAGGCTGGCTTTTTGCTGGAAGAAGGCTGCACACCGCAACAGGTCGATCGCGCCATCGAAGGTTGGGGCTTTGCGATGGGTCCCTTCCGGATGGGTGACCTGGCTGGCAATGATGTGGGATGGTTCATCCGCAAGCGCCGCTACATCGAGAAGCCGAACCTGCGTTACTCGAAAACCGCCGACCTGCTCTGCGAAATGGGCCGCTACGGCCAGAAAACCTCGGCCGGCTGGTACGACTACAAGGAAGGCGACCGCACGCCATACCCCTCGAAGGTGGTCGATGACATGCTCACCGCCGAGCGGGCTCGCCTGGGAATCACCCCGCGACAGGTGAGCGACGAGGAAATCGTCAATCGACTGCTGCTGGCCCTGGTCAATGAAGGCGCGCAGCTGCTGGACGAAGGCATCGCGATGCGGGCCTCCGACATCGACACCATCTACCTCACCGGATACGGCTTTGCCCGATTCCGGGGTGGGCCGATGTTCCATGCCGACATGATCGGTCTGCCCAAGGTGGTCGAGATCATGAAGGGCTTCGCGGCCAATCCGAATGCCGACCCGGAGTTCTGGAAACCCGCCCCCTTGCTGGCTCGCCTGGCTGCTGAAGGCAAGCGCTTCAACGGCTGAACAAGCCTGTCCAGGCCCTGATCACAAACGCCCTGAACCATTCAGTGATTCAAATTTTTTGAAGGAAATCCATCATGCGTGAAGCCGTCATCGTCTCAACCGCCCGCACGGGCCTTGCCAAGTCCTGGCGTGGATCCCTGAACATGACCCATGGCGCCACCATGGGCGGCCATGTGGTCAAGGCCGCCCTGGAGCGCGCCGGCATCGAAGCCGCCGAGGTCGAGGATGTGATCATGGGCAGCGCCGACCCCGAAGGCGCTACCGGCAACAACATCGCACGCCAGATCGCGCTGCGGGCCGGCATGCCGGTGACCGTCTCCGGGCTGACCGTCAACCGCTTCTGCTCATCGGGTCTGCAGACGATTGCGCTGGCTTCGCAGCGCATCATGGCGGGCGAGGGCGATGTCTATGTCGCTGGCGGCCTTGAGTCGATCTCTCTGGTGCAAAACGACAAGAACACCAAAGATGCGCTCGATCCCTGGCTCAAGGAGAACAAGCCCGAGATCTACTGGCCGATGCTGCAGACCGCCGAGACGGTTGCAAAGCGCTACAACATCCCGCGCGAAGCGCAGGATCGCTATGGCGTGCAAAGCCAGTTGCGGGCCGCAGCCGCAGCGGCGGCCGGCAAGACCCGCGACGAGATCGTTCCGTTCACCGTGGACATGAAGGTGATCGACAAGCAGACCGGCGTCGAAACCATCAAGTCAGTCACCCTGGATCGCGATGAAGGCATCCGTGCAGACACCACCTACGAAGGCGTCTCGCAAATCAAGCCGGCAATTCCGGGCGGTGTGATCGCAGCCGGCAATGCCAGCCAGTTTTCCGACGGAGCCGGTGCGGTGGTGGTGATGGAGCGCAGCCTCGCCGAGAAGCGCGGCCTGCCGGTGATGGGCGTTTTTCGGGGCTTTGCGGTCGCTGGCTGCGAGCCTGACGAGATGGGCATCGGCCCGATCTATGCCATCCCCAAGCTGTTGAAGCGCCATGGCCTGAAGGTCTCCGACATCGACCTGTGGGAGCTCAATGAAGCCTTTGCGGTTCAGGTGCTCTACATCCGCGATCACCTGGGCATCGACAACGACAAGCTCAATGTCAACGGTGGCGCCATCGCCGTGGGCCATCCCTACGGTCTGTCGGGTCAGCGCCTGACCGGTCACCTCCTGATTGAAGGCAAGCGACGTGGCGCCAAGCTGGGCGTCGTCACGATGTGCATCGGCGGCGGCATGGGCGCAGCCGGCCTCTTCGAGATCGCCTGATCATGACGACACTCAATCGACGCATCGTCCTGGCAGCGCGTCCGCAAGGCAATGTCAGGCCCGAAGATTTCCGGCTCGAAGAGGTGGCGCTGCCCGCCGTGGGCGAAGGCCAGTTGCTGGTTCGCAATCGCTTCCTGTCACTCGACCCCTACATGCGCGGGGCGATGAACGACCGCAAGTCCTATCGCAAGCCACAGTCGCTGGGTGAAACCATGGTCGGCGGTACGGTCGGCGAGGTCATCGAGAGCCGCAATCCGGCATTCAAGGTCGGCGATGCGGTGGTCGGCGGCTTTGGCTGGCAAACCCATGGCCTGTCCGATGGGACCGGCCTGCGCACGGTCGATACCCGTCAGGTCCCGATCCAGGCCTATCTCGGCGTGGCCGGCATGCCTGGCGTCACCGCCTGGGTGGGCTTGAACCAGATCATTCAGCCCAAGTCCGGTGAAACCG
>CAIXXI010000022.1 GCA_903923345.1 uncultured Burkholderiales bacterium
AGGATATTGGTCTGAAAAGCGATGCCATCGATCACGCCGATGATGTCGCTGATCCGGCGTGAAGACTCGGTGATGTCCTTCATGGTGCTGACAACCTGCTCGACCACACGGCCGCCCTGAGCTGCAGCGGCTGACGCGTCGGCTGACAGGGTGGTGGCCTGCCTTGCCGACTCGACGTTCTGCCGGACGGCCGCTGTCAGCTCTTCCATCGACGCAGCAGTCTGCTGCAGGCTGCTGGCCTGCGATTCGGTTCGATGACTCAGGTCGGCATTTCCGGTCGCAATCTCAGAGGCGCCGGCTGCGATTGAATCGGCGCTGTCGCGCACCTGCCGCACGATTGTCTCCAGCTTGCCGCTCATCCGTTCGAGAGCATCGAGCAACTGACCGGTCTCATCCCGGCTGGCTTCATGCTCGACGCGGGTCAGATTCCCGGCCGCAACCGTTTCTGCAGCCATCACCGCCTGTGCGATCGGCCGGGTGATCGACCGGGTGATGAGCCAGGCCAGCACGGCACCGATGGCAGCGGCCATCAGGATCAGGACCAGTACCGTCATCCAGGTCTGGGTATAGGCCGACTGGGACTTTGCATAAGAGGCTTGCGCGCCCCTGGACTGAAACGCGATGTCGTTTTCGATGGCCTGCATCAGGTCATTGAAACCCTTGTCGGAGTCGCCGATGAAAAGGGCCTTGGCCGCGTCATAGCTGGTGGGCTTTTGCTGGCCCTCTCGCGACAACGCCAGCAGCCGATCCATCAACACCAGATAGGCCGCATGCTGCTGTTCGACGGCTCGGGCGATACCCTCTTCCTCGCCGGGGACGATGGTCGGGGTATAGCGCTTCCAGGCGGCAGCCGCCCGAAGTCGGGCCGCCTCGATCCGCTTTTCTTCCAGCTGATAGTCCTCCACCGATGCGGCGATCAGGTGCATCGCCTCAGCCCGGCGGTACAGTCCGATCTCTGCGCGGTAGTCCGACAGCGCACGCATCGCCACCAGCCAGTTGGTGGCCAGATCGGTGGTGGATTCATGGATCACCGCCAGCCGCGAGACCGCAAAGCCACCGACCAGCACATTCATCAGCAAGACACCGGCGAAGGCCAGTGCCAGGCGGGGTCCGATTCGCAGTCGGGTGAGCAGGTTCATTTCCATCAGCCATCAGATGCTCTTGAGGATGACTTATCGCCCGGATCCCTGATGCCCGAGTGCCTGAATAGAAGCGCTTTGAGGCAGCTATTCGCGGCTTGCCGATGCCCGCACGGCTTGAGCTTGAGCGCGCTCGATGGCTTCGCGTCGGGCAATCCAGACGGTCGAGGCCACGATCACTGCGCCGCCCGCCAGGGTGGACGCGGTCGGATGGTCGCCAAACAGGATGAAGCCGAAGGTTGCCGACCAGACCAGATCGAGAAACCGCATCGGCTGCAGCGAAGAGATGTCGGCCTGACTGAAGGCGCGCGTCATGCACAGGTGCGCCGCACTGCCCAGCAGGCCGCAGATCAGGAACACGAACCACTGCACCCCGCTCGGTGCCTGCCAGCCCGGCAGTGCCATCGGCAGCGCAAACAGGGTCACGGTGATGTTCTGCCACATCACGATCACCCCGGTGGAGTCCTGCTTGGTCAAAGCCTTCGTGATCAGAAAAGACGCCGCAAATAGGGGGGCCGAGCACAGCATCACCAGACTCCAGTAGCCACCCGAACCGAAATCCGACAGGCGCGGCCACAGCACGATCAGCACACCCAGCACCCCGACCCCTGCGGCAATCCAGCGTGGGGCCGTGACCCGCTCACGCAGCACCAGGGCGGCGCCCAGCAGCGTGAAGATCGGCGAAGTAAAAAGGATCGCGGTCATCTCGGCCAGCGGCACATGCGGCAAGGCCAGAAAGAAAAGGGTCAAGGCTGCGGTGTGCGCAGCCCCACGCCACCACTGGCCACGGATGTTCTTCGGGCGGTAGGCGGCCAGCCCGTCGCGAAACAGCAGCGGCAACATCACCGCCAGGCCGAAGAAATAGCGCAGAAACTGCGCCTGAAGCGAGTCCATCTCCAGGGTCATCTTGCGCATCAGCGCATTCATCGCGACCAGCAGGAAACCACCGAGGGCCATCCAGGCCATCGCACGAACGGCCACGCCCGCGATGTCGTCGGGCGCTGTGCGGGCAGGTGTGCCTGACATGATCGGGTGGGTTCTCGATTCGAGGGCAATCAGTGATCCTACGCCGCGATCCTGTCGTGCAGCGCCGCGCGTTCCGTTCCATGGCGATGTGTCATGCCGATGCGCGAGAATCGCCGGATGACCCGACTGCTCGCCCTGACCCTCTGCGCCTTGCTCGGCGCCTGCGCTGCCCCGCGCGCGGTGCCAACCCAGCCCTCACCGCCCGCCCCGGTGCGGCTCACCGCCTCCGACACGGTGGCCCCGGGCTTCGAGATCCCGCGGGTGCGCGACCGCATGGTTTTTCTCGCCCGCCAGGAGTGGTCTCTCTTTGGCTCGCCGGTGGTGCAGGACCTGCCTGATGGCAGCTCGCGTCTGGACTTCGCCCAAGGCGCCTCACCCGCCCATGAATTGCAGCCGCCGATGCTCAGCCGCGTGCTGGTCTACTGGTATGCGGTGAGCACGGCGCCGATCGTGGGGTATCAGGGCGAACTGCGGCCCTGGTCGGCGGCCTTCATCTCGTGGCTTGCGCAGGGTGCCGGCCTGACCGCCGAAGAATTCCCGCGCACCGTGCTGCACTGGGACTACATCGAGCGGTCCTTGCAGGGGCGCCCCGGTCACCGTTATGCCGCCCGCGACCCGCTGAGCCATGTGCCCACCGTCGGCGATCTGGTGTGCAACGCCCGAAGCGACGGCCGTGAGCCGGACTTCACGCAACAGATCGGTGGCTTTGCCGACTTGCGGCGCGGGCCCTATCACTGCGATCTGGTGGTGGGTGCAGCGCCGGGCTGGCTCGAGGCGATCGGCGGCAATGTCGGCGATGCGGTGTCCATGACCCGCCTGCCCATCGATGAGGCGGGCCGACTGCGCAGCAATGGCAAACGCCGTTTCGTGGCGGTTCTGGAGCATCAGCAGCGCTGAGCTAAACTGCCGTGACGGATCCTGGATCCGGAACTGCTACCGGATTCAGCGCATGAAACCATTTGAAGGCATTCGAGTCCTCGATCTGTCTGCCGTGATTTCCGGCCCGATGGCCGCCTCGATCCTCGCCGATCAGGGCGCCGACGTGATCAAGGTCGAATCACCCGGCGGCGACCTCAGCCGACGCATCGGCCCTGCCAAGGGCGACATGTCAGCGATTTTCATCAGCATCAATCGAGGCAAGCGCTCGATCCTGCTCGATCTCAAGCAGGCGGATGCCCGCGCGGTGCTGCGCGACCTCATTGGCACGGCTGACGTCCTGATCGAAAACTTTCGACCCGGCGCGATGCAGCGGCTCGGATTCGGGCCGGATGAAGTCGCAGCGATCAACCCGCGCCTGATCTATCTGTCGATCACCGGCTTCGGACAGACCGGCCCCTATGCAGACGGCCGGGTCTATGACGCAGTGATTCAGGCGGTCTCGGGGATGTGCGCCTCGCACCGTGAACGCGGCTCCCTGGACCCGACCCTCACCTCGACCCTGGTGGTCGACAAGCTCACTGCGCTCACCGCTGCGCAAGCGGTCACCGCCGCCTTGCTGGCTCGCAGCCGCGACGGCAAGGGCGGGCGCATCGAGGTCTCGATGCTCGATGCCGCACTGGCCTTCCAGTGGCCCGACGCGATGTACAACCACACCTTCATCGACGAGCCGCCTGCAGCCTTTCCGCCGGTGGGTCGCACCACACGGCCCTACAAGACCCGTGATGGTTTCGTCGCCATCATGGCGCCGCAGCAGGATGAATTCGAGGCGATGTGCGAAGGCTTCGGTGACCCCTCGATCGCGCAGGACCCTCGCTTTGCCACCACGCCGATGCGCGCCCGCCATGGCCCGGAGCTGCGTGCGATCTTCGAGCCGCTGGCGGCGCAACAAGACACCGACGAATGCGTGGCGCGCATGCGGGCAGCCGGCACGCCGATCGGCAAGGTCAATGAGCATGACGATGTACTGACCGATCCGCAGGTCATCCACAACGACTCGATCGCCATCGTTGATCACGGCGATCTGGGCCGTGTGAGGCTGGCTCGCAATCCGGTGCGTTTCCCGGATGGCCAGACCCGCGCGCCCACGCCCGCGCCCCAAAACGGCGAACACGGCCGGCAGATCCTGGCCGAACTCGGTTACGACGCTCCACGCATCGAAGCACTCATCTCGAGCCGGGCGGTGCGCCTGCCCGCCCAACCCAACCCCCCGCATGAGCCGAGCCGATGAAGCAGATCCTGATTGACGCCTATGGCGCACCCGAGCAGGTGGCGCGCTGCGCAGACATCGCTGATGTCGGTGCACCCGGGCCGGGCGAAGTCGTGTTCGATGTGCTGTATTTCCCCATCAATCCGGCCGACCTTGCGTTTTGCCGGGGCCAGTACCGGCTGCGTCCACCGCTGCCGGCCACGCCCGGTGCCGAGTGCGTCGGTGAAGTGATTGCCATCGGTGCCGGGGTGAGCGGTGTGGCAGTGGGCGACCGGGTGATCAACCTGCAGCGCGAAAACTGGACCCAGCGCCGCAGGGTGCCAGCCACCGACGTGATCGTGCTGCCCGCTGGCGTCGATCCGAAACAGGCGGCGATGTTGCGCATCAACCCGCCGACCGCACGCCTGTTGCTCACCGATGTCGTCGCGCTTTCGCCCGGCGAATGGGTGCTGCAAAACGTCGCCAATTCAGCGGTCGGCCGGCTGGTGATCCGCATGGCGCGTGCCCGCGGCTGGAAGACGGTCAACATCGTGCGGCGTCAGGCGCTCTTCGATGAACTCACCGCGCTCGGTGCTGATGCCTGCGTGCTTGAAGGCGATGACCTCGCACAACAGGTCAAGGCGGCCACCGGCGGCGCCAGGATCCGTCTGGGCCTCGATGCGGTCGGTGGCCGGGCCACGACCCTGATGTCGGACTGCATCGCCGACGAAGGCACGGTGTGTCACTACGGGTCGATGTCCGGTCAGGAAGCGGTCATCCCGCGCCACGCCCTGATCTATCGCGGCGTGACCCTGACCGGATTCATGCTGGGCCGATTCCTGGCCCGCCATCCGGCAGATGAGGTCCAGGCGATTTATCGTGAACTGGCGGCCGACCTGCTCGCCGGCACGGTCGATGCGCCAATCGACGGCATCCACCCCATCGAAGACATCCGCGAGGCGCTCATCCACGCCCAGCAGGGCGGCCGATCCGGCAAGGTCCTGGTGCAGGCGAACGCGCGCGCCTGAGCCTTACTCGGGTTCGATCTTCGCTTCGCGAATCGCCCGCGCCCACTTGGCGGTCTCGGTCCGGCTGCGCTGAGCCAGCGCTTCCGGCGAGGCCGGCGCGGTCTCAAAGCCAAGCGCCGAAAACTTCTCGATGATGTCCTTGTCGGCGGCTGCGGCGTTGGCTGCCTGATTCAGCCTTTGAATGACCTCCGCAGGCGTGCCAGCCGGTGCGAACAGCGCGAAATAGGCGATCAGTTCGTAGTCTTTCAGGCCCAGCGCTTCATTGACGGTGGGCAACTCAGGGATGGCTTTGGAGCGCTGTGTCGAAGTCACTGCCAGGCCACGCACCTTACCCGCCTTGACCTGCGGCAGCATCACGGCAAAGTCGGCGGTGAACAGATTGACCTGCCCGCCGATCAGGTCGGTCATGGCAGCTGGGCCGCTCTTGTAGGGCACGTAATTGAGTTCGATGCCGGCCATGCTGAAGAGCATTTCGCTGGAGACGCGCTGCGAGGTGCTGGCGCTGGCGAAATTGAGCTGACCCGGCTTGGACTTCGCCAGGCTGACCAGGTCTCGCAACGTCTTGACCGGCAGGTCGTTGTTGACGCCGACGATCAGCGGCACCGAGCCCAGGTAGGCAATCGGGGCGAAGGCGGTGTCCTGGTCGTAGGGCAGCTTCTTCATGAGGCTCTTCAAGGCCGCATTGGTGCTGTTGGTGCCGACCAGCAGGGTGTAGCCATCAGCGGGCGCCTTGGCCACTGCATCGGCGCCCAGCATGCCATTCACACCCGGGCGATTCTCGATCACGATCGTCTGCCCCAGGCTCTCGGACATCTTCTGCGCAAAGGCCCGGCCGATCTGGTCGGTCGCGCTGCCGGCTGCGAAGGGCACGATGGCCTTGATCGGCTTGCTGGGGTAGGACTGAGCCAGGGCACCGGCTGACGGCAGCGCGAGGCCAAGCAGCGCGCCAAGGAAAGCCAGCAGGCTGGGCCTGCGCAGTGAGGTCATGTGAATTCCTTTTTCGTTCGAGGGCGCTCGGGCGTTGGTGCGCGCTGGCGGCCATTATCCCTCACTGAATTCAGCTAGAAAACGGTTCACCCCAGCGAGGCATAGCGCTCCAGATGATGGTCTGCATCGCCAAAGCGTTGCGCGATCATGGTCAGGCGTCGAAAGCTGTGCGAGACCTTCATCTCCTCGGTCATGCCCATGCCGCCGTGCAATTGCACCGACTCCTGGCTGACCTGCCGCGCTGCATCGGCAATCTTGACCTTGGCCGCCGAGACCGCACGCCGACGCGCTGTCTCATCACCGCCCTCATCGACCTTTGCAGCCGCCATGATCGCCATCGAACGGGCCTGCTCGCACACCACGTACATGTCGACCATGCGGTGCTGCAGCGCCTGGAACGATCCGATCGGCGCGCCGAACTGCTTGCGGGTCTTGAGGTATTCCAGCGTGGTGTCGTTGGCGAACTTCATCGCGCCGATCGCATCGGCACACAGCAGTGCGGTAGCGAAGTCGATGGCCTCATCGATCAGGGGCATCGCAGCGCCCTCGGCGCCGATCAGCGCATCAGCCGGCAGCTTCACCGCCTGGAATCGCACATCGGCCGCTCGCTGGCCATCGACCGTTCGACAGGCATTGAGCGAGACACCGGTGGCCGTCCGATCAACCGCAAACAGCGAGGCACCCTTGGGCGTCGCCGCAGAAACGATCAATCGATCTGCGGCTGCGGCGCCGATCACGACAATCTTTTCGCCATCGAGCACCCAGCCGCCCGCGTCGCTGCGGGCCGTGGTGGCCTGCGGCTCGAGTTCATAACGGCGACCGCGCTCCAGGTAGGCAAACGCCAGACGCTGCGAGCCATCGATCACACCAGCCAGCAGCGCGCTGCGCTGCGGGGCAGAGCCGCCACGGGCCACCAGCCGCGCCGCCAGTCCGACGGTGTCCAGCAGCGGCTCGACCACCAGCGCTTCGCCGCAGGCTTCCATCGCCGCCATCAGATCGACCGCGCCGCCGCCGAATCCGCCATCGGCCTCTGGCAAGGCCAGTGCAGTCAGGCCGAGGTTGGCAAAGGTCGACCAGACCGCTTCACTCAGCCCGGCTTCTGAGCGGATGATGGCCTTGCGCTGCTCGAAGCCGTATTCGTTTGCAAGGTACTTGCGCAGCGACTCTGCCAGTTGCTGCTGCTCTTCGGAGTATTCGAAATCCATTGGAGATGGCCTTTGGTCACAGACCGAGGGTCGCCTTGGCGATGATGTTGCGCTGAATCTCGTTGGATCCGGCGTAGATGGTCGTCTTGCGATAGTTGAAGTAGCGCGGCGACATGCGCGAGCGATAGGCATCGACGCTGCCGTCGTCCACGCCCATGAAGGGCTGCGCTTCCGGGCCCAGCGCCTGCATCATCAGCTCGGTGATGCCTTGCTGGATCTCGCTCCCCTTGAGCTTGAGCATCGAGACATCCGCGCCGGGCGGCTGGCCGGTCTTGCGCATCTTGTCGAGAAATCGCATCGCGGTGAGTTCCAGCGCCTGCAGCTCGATCTCAACGCGGGTGAGCCGATCGCGAAAACGCGGGTCTTCGATCAGCGGCCTGCCCTGCTTCATCTCACCAGCGGCCAGCTTGCGCAATGCCGCCAGTTCACGCTTGGAGGCGCCGACATTGCCTGAACCCATCCGCTCGTGCCCGAGCAGGTACTTGGCCACCGTCCAGCCCTTGTTCTCCTCGTGCACCAGATTTTCGACCGGCACCTTCACGTCCTCGAAGAACACCTCATTCACTTCGTGGCCGCCATCCATGAGGATCAGCGGGCGCACGGTGATGCCCGGCGTTTTCATGTCGATCAGCAGGAAGCTGATGCCTTCCTGACGGATGCGCGCGTTCGGGTCGGTGCGCACCAGACAGAAGATCCAGTCACCGAAATGGCCGAGCGTCGTCCAGATTTTCTGGCCGTTGACCAGGTAGTGATCGCCGGTGCGCTCGGCACGGGTCTTGAGAGACGCCAGATCCGACCCGGAGCCCGGCTCGGAATAGCCCTGCACCCAGAAGTCGTCGCCCTCCCGAATGCGAGGCAAAAAGCGGTTCTTCTGCTCGTCTGTTCC
>CAIXXI010000023.1 GCA_903923345.1 uncultured Burkholderiales bacterium
CGAAACGAATAAGCCGATGAAAAACGCGAAAATGATCAGCGGTAAGACGCTGCCTTCAACCTCGATGGCTGTGTCACTGCCCGGCTGCCAGGGCGGTGGCAGGTCTTCGCCGGCGATCCGCTTGGACACATCGCCCACGGCAGCCTGCAGTCCGCCGAAGTAGTCGCCATTGCGAAACCGGGGCGCAATCGACTCGGTGATCACCCGTTTGGCGATCGCATCGGGAATCGCGCCTTCAAGGCCGTAACCGACCTCGATCCGGACCTTGCGGTCGTTCTTGGCCACGACGATCAGGACACCGTCGTCGACCGCGGTCGCATTCTTGTTGCCGGTGTCGCGCTGCGCCACGGCTTTGCCTCGGCCGAGCTTCCAGGCCTCGGCCACCCGCATCGAGTAATCCTCGATGACCTCAGGCTGCGTGCTCGGAACGATCAGGATCGCAACTTGCGAGCCCTTGCTTTTCTCGATGCCGGCCAGTGTGGCTTCGAGTTGCTGCTTTTGCGCAGGAGCCAGCGTCCCGGTCTGGTCGATGACCCGCGCAGTGAATGCCGGCACCGCAACCAGAGACTGAGCGGATGCAGGACCCACGGCGATGAGCATCGCCGCGAGCACCCACATCGAAACCATCAGGCGGCGCACCGCCCATCCGAACACGAAACGACCTTACTTGGCCGGAGCAGGTGCCGGGCCGCCGAAGTTCACGGTCGGCGCCTTGGAGATTTCACGCTCGTTCTCGACCGCGAACTGAGGCTTGTCCTTGTAGCCGAACATCATCGCGGTCAGGTTCACCGGGAACTGGCGCACCATCACATTGAATGCCTGGATCGCGTCGATGTAACGCTTGCGCGCAACCGTGATGCGATTTTCCGTGCCTTCCAGTTGGGCCTGCAGTTCGCGGAAGTTCTGGTCAGACTTCAGCTGCGGATAGTTCTCCGACACAACGAGCAGGCGCGACAGCGCGCTACCCATGTCTTTCTGTGCCGATTCGAATTTCTTGAGCGACTCCGGATCGCTGGGGTCGACCTTGATCTGGCCGACACGCGAACGCGCCTCGGTGACCTGGGTCAGCACATCCTTTTCCTGCGCGGCGTAGCCCTTGACCGTGTTGACCAGATTGGGGATCAGGTCAGAGCGACGCTGGTACTGGTTGAGCACCTCGGACCAGGCCGACTTGGTGGCTTCATCGGCCACCTGAATGTTGTTGTAGCCGCAACCCGACACGCCGAGAGCCACCACAACCATCAACAAAACGCGCTTGAAGAACATGAACCGCTCCGTTTAGAACTCGATCAAAAAAGGACAATCAAGGCGGCAACCAAAGGGTCGCCGAATGAGCAACGACCGCGACCATACATCATTCGTGAGAAAAAAATCTTTCAGAATCGCAACACAAGACTAAGCCGCCCCACTCAGAAAGTGGGCGAACTGCTTGCGAAACTTGGCCACCTTGGGCCCCACAACCATCATGCAGTAGCCCTGAAACGGGTTCCGGGCGAAATAGTTCTGGTGGTAGGCCTCGCCCGGAAAATACTCGGGCACCGGCGCAACCACCGTGACGATCGGATCGTCAAAGACCCGCTGCCGCTCGAGGTCATCGATGAGCGCCTGGGCGATCGCCTGCTGCGCATCGTCATGGGTGAAGATCACCGAACGGTATTGCGTACCGACATCGTTGCCCTGTCGATTGAGCGTGGTCGGATCATGAATGGCGAAGAAGATCTGCAGGATGTCCCGAAAGCTGATGCGATCGGTATCGAAGGCAATCTTCACCACCTCGGCATGGCCGGTCTGACCACTGCAGACCTGCTCATAGGTCGGGTTGCGCCCGGGCCCGCCGGCATAGCCCGACTCGACCGACGTGACGCCTGCGACATCCAGATAGACCGCCTCCAGACACCAGAAGCATCCGCCGCCCAGGGTTGCTGTCTCGATCATGTTTATCGCTCCACTTTGAATCGCGCGATGGTATCAGCCCATTCGTACTTCAGATGTCAGCCTGCAAGGCAGCTTAGAATCGCGGTTTCGCCCAACGCGTCCAGGCCATCCATACGGCCTTCGCACCCCCTGTAGGACATCAACTCGTGAACGCTCCTGACTCCGCACATGGCCTGAAAGCCGCCTTCCATTGGGATGACCCGCTGCTGATCGAATCGCAGCTCACCGACGATGAGCGCATGGTGCGCCAAGCCGCCGCCGACTACTGTCAGGGCAAGCTCGCACCACGGGTCACCTCGGCATTTCTCGATGAGCGCACCGATATCGAGATCTTCCGCGAGATGGGCGACATCGGCCTGCTGGGCCCGACCATTCCGGCCGAGTACGGCGGCCCGGGTCTGGGCTATGTCAGCTACGGCCTGATCGCCCGCGAAGTGGAGCGCGTCGATTCGGGCTATCGCTCCATGATGAGCGTGCAAAGCTCCCTGGTGATGCTGCCGATCTTCGAATTCGGATCAGAAGCCCAGCGGCGCAAATACCTGCCGAAACTCGCCACGGGCGAGTGGATCGGCTGCTTCGGCCTGACCGAACCGAACCATGGCTCCGACCCCGGCAGCATGGAGACACGCGCCAAGCGGGTCGACGGCGGTTGGCTGCTGACCGGCGCCAAGATGTGGATCTCCAACAGCCCGATTGCCGATGTCTTCGTGGTCTGGGCGAAATGCCAGGGCGGCGATTTCGACGGCCGCATCAAGGGCTTCATCCTTGAAAAGGGCATGGCCGGCCTGAGCGCGCCCAAGATCAAGGGCAAGGTCGGCCTGCGCGCCTCGATCACCGGCGAGATCGTGATGGATGGCGTCTTCGCCTCCGACGAGCAACTGATGCCAGGTGTCGAGGGCCTCAAGGGCCCATTCACCTGCCTCAACAGCGCGCGCTATGGCATCGCCTGGGGTGCACTGGGCGCGGCCGAAGACTGCTGGCATCGTTCCCGCCA
>CAIXXI010000024.1 GCA_903923345.1 uncultured Burkholderiales bacterium
ATCACCGGGCTGACACTGCCGATCTCGCTGCTGGGCACATTCCTGGTGATGTACGCCATGGGCTTCACCATCAATGTGGTGACGCTGCTGGCACTGTCGATTTGCGTGGGGCTGCTGATCGATGACGCCATCGTGGTGCGCGAGAACATCGTGCGACATCAGGCTATGGGCAAGCATCATCGGCAAGCCGCTCTGGATGGCACAGCCGAGATCGGTCTTGCGGTCACTGCCACCACGCTGACCATCGTCGCGGTCTTTTTGCCGGTGGGTTTCATGGGCGGCATCATCGGCCGCTTTTTCAAGCAGTTCGGCATGACCGTCGCCTTTGCGGTGCTGCTGTCGATGTTCATCAGCTTCACGCTCGATCCGATGCTGTCTGCGGTCTGGAACGACCCGGATGCCGAAGGTGCTCGCGGCAAGGGGCCGGTCGCCCGATTCCTCAGGGCGTTCGATCGCATGATGCGACGACTTGAAGAGGGCTATGTCGCCATCTTGCGCTGGGGTTTGTCGCATCGCTGGCTGACCCTGCTCGGGGCTGCGTTGTCGCTGGTCGCTGCTCTGGGGATCGGACGCAGCATCGGATCTGAATTCGTGCCGCAGGCCGACAACAATGAGCTCTTCGTGCAGTTCTACACCCCAGTCGGGTCCTCACTTGACCTGAGCGCGGAGAAATCTCGACAGGTCGACGAGGCCTTGCGTGAAATGCCCGAGGTGGTGTTCAGCTACACGACCATCAACACCGGCGCCCTGCAGGGCAAGAACTATGCGACGGTCTATCTGCGGCTGGTCGATCGTGCAAAGCGCACCCGACATGCCCGAGTGCTGATTCCGCAGGTGCGCGAGCGTCTGGCACAGGTCGCTGGCGTCACGGTGATGAATGTGGGCGTGCCCAGCTCTTTCGGCAGCAAGCCGATCGATGTCAGCCTGCAAGGACCGGATCAGGCGCAGCTCGAGGTGCTGGCAGCGCGCGCCATGGACGAGATGCGCCAGATCCCGGGCATCGTCGATCTCGATACCAGCTCCAAACCGGCCAAGCCGACGGTCGCGGTCACGATCAATCGCAGCCTGGCCTCTGACCTGGGACTCGGTGTGGCGCAAATCGGCGCCTCGCTGCGTCCGCTGCTGGCGGGAGAAGTCGCCTCGACCTGGAAGGCACCGGATGACGAAAATTACGATGTGCGCATCCGCCTGCCGCGTGAAGCCCGTCAGGGCATCGAGGACATGGGCCGACTCACGATTGCATCGGCACAGCTTGATTCGACCGGCGCACCGCGCATGGTGCCGCTGCGCCAGGTGGCGACGCTGGAGGCCACCGAAGGCCCGACGCAGATCAACCGCAAAAGCTTGACCCGCGAAGTCAATGTCACCGCAAACGTCAGTGGCGCGGCCACCGGCACGGTTGGACTCGAAGTGCAAAAGCGCCTGAAGTCGATCGAACTGCCACCGGGTTATGCCTTCGTCACGGGTGGGGCGACCAAGGACATGCAGGAGAGCTTCAGCTATGCGGTCCAGGCGCTGCTGCTGGCGGTGATCTTCATCTACATGATCCTCGCGTCGCAATTCCACAGCTTCATCCAGCCGGTGGCGATCATGGCGTCGCTGCCGCTGTCGCTGATCGGGGTGATGGTTGCGCTGCTGGCCTGGCGCTCGACCCTGAACATGTTCTCGATTATCGGGTTCATCATGCTGATGGGCCTGGTCACCAAGAATGCGATCCTGCTGATCGACTATGCCAACCAGCGTCGACGCGAAGGCGCGGCCCGCGCTCAAGCCCTCCTGCAGGCGGCGCAAGTTCGGCTGCGCCCGATCCTGATGACCACACTCGCCATGGTCTTCGGCATGATTCCCCTGGCGATCTCGACCAGCGAGGGCTCCGAGCAGCGCGCCGGAATGGCCCATGCAGTGATCGGCGGCGTGATCGCCTCGACCCTTTTGACGCTGCTTGTCGTGCCGGTCCTGTACGCACTGCTGGATGATGCGGTTGCGCGCATTTTCGGGCGCAGCACCGACCCGAAGGTCGAGCAACCGCTAGAATCGCCGATTAACCCCCTTGCCTGACGGAGTCCACATGGACATCGAACGCGCCCGGTTCAACATGGTCGAACAGCAGATCCGCCCCTGGAATGTGCTCGATCAGGACGTTCTCGACCTGATGTCAGCGGTTCCGCGGGAAGCCTTCGTGCCGCTGGAGTTGGCCGCGATGGCCTTTGTCGACATGGAAGTGCCGCTGACGGTTTCAGGCCAGCACACCGGTGAGGTGATGCTGGCACCGAAGGTCGAGGCTCGCCTGCTGCAGGAGTTGCATGTCAAACGGCATGAAAGTGTGCTGGAGATCGGTACCGGCTCGGGCTACATGGCCGCCTTACTGGCGCACCGCGCGCGGCATGTCGACACCCTGGAGATCCTGCCGGAGCTGGTTCGATTTGGGAGTGAGAACCTGGCCCGCGCCGGCATCAGCAATGTGACCGTGCGCCAGGCCGATGGCTCTCGTGATCATGCGGCGCTGCCGATGTACGACGTGATCGTGCTGTCCGGCTCGGTTCCAGAAGTGCCGGAGTCGCTGCTTGAGCGGCTCAATCCGGGCGGGCGCCTGGCCGCGATCGTCGGACGTTTGCCGGTGATGCAGGCTGAAGTGATCACCCGCGGGTCCAGCGGCGCACTGAGCCATGAGCGGTTGTTTGAAACCGTGACCCGTCCAATGCGCGGCTTCAAAGCGCGCGAGACCTTTACCTTCTGAGTGCCCTGCGCCTGATCATGGATGTATTGAGTGCACCCCAACTGGCGCAGTGGCTGGCCGATTCAAGCCGCCCTGCCCCACAACTGCTCGATGTGCGGGAGTCCTGGGAGGTCGCGCAGTGCGTGCTGCCCGGATCGATCACCATTCCAATGGGCGAAGTGCCGGCGCGAATCGATGAGATCGACGCCGACCGGCCGGTCGTGTGCATCTGCCATCACGGCATGCGCAGTCTGCGCGTTGCGATGTTCCTTGAGAGCCGCGGCCACCAGCAGGTGCTGAATCTGGACGGTGGCATCGATGACTGGGCGCGGTCGGTAGATCCGACATTCCCGACTTATTGAAATACTGACTATTGAACCCCCCGGAGTCCGGATGCCGCCCCGTTTGATGTCGCCCCGTCTGATCTGCACTGCCCTGATGGCCGCCTTCACCCTGTCGGCCCACCCCGCTCATGGCATGGATCTGCTCGAGGCGGTGAAGTCCGCCATCGAAATCGATCCGGTGGTGACCGGGGCGAAATTCACTGAACTGGCCGTGCGCGAACGGATCGTTCAGGCGCGTGCCGGCCTGCTGCCCACCGTCAATGCCACTGCAGGCGGCAACTTCAACGTGACCAACACCACCCTCACCGACCAGCGCTTTTACGACGGTCAGTCGGTGAACCTTCAGGCCAATCTGCCGGTGTATCGGCCAGCCAACAACGAGCTGCTCGCGCAAAGCGAATTGAACGCGCAGATCGCCCGACTGCAATGGCTGCAGGCTGAACAAGACCTCGTGGTGCGGGTCGCCACCGCCTACTTTGATGTGCTGGCTGCCCAGGATTCACTGGCGGTCGTGCAAGCGCAAAAGGGTGCATTTGCCGAACAGTTCGAATCGGCTCGTCGCAATTTCGAGGTCGGCACGGCCACGATCACCGACCAGCAGGAGGCGCAGTCCCGCCTCGACCTGACCCGCGCGCAAGAGGTGGCCATCACCAACGACCTGCAGGT
Source organism: uncultured Burkholderiales bacterium (assembly GCA_903923345.1). Taxonomy (GTDB): domain Bacteria; phylum Pseudomonadota; class Gammaproteobacteria; order Burkholderiales; family Burkholderiaceae_E; genus UBA4615. The sequence continues at coordinate 3,727 of CAIXXI010000024.1, forward strand.
CAAGAAGGCCTTGCTGGCGCAGTTGACTGGCAAGTCGGTTGATCAGCTCAATACGCTTCGGCTAGGGATTGACGTCACCGCGCCGGATGCCGCTCGCGAGGCCGAGTGGGCGCAACTGGCACGCGAGCAGAACTTCACCGTCCGCCAGGCTGAGCTGGTTGCGGAAGTGGCCAAGCGGGAAATCGAGCGTCAACGCGCAGGGCATCTGCCGACGCTGGATCTGGTGTCGCAGGTGATTGCCGGTCGCAGCACCAATGCGCAGACCGCAGCGAATCTGGTGGGCGTGCGCAATCAGTTCGGCACGCTCGGGCTGCAATTGGCGCTGCCGATCTACCAAGGCGGTGCTGTCAGTGCGCGGGTGCGTGAAGCCATCTCGCTGCAGGCCAAGAGTGAATACGACATCGAAAACGCCAGGCGAATTGCCGAGCAGACCGCGCGCGCGACCTTTCTCGGTGTGCGAAGCGGCATCGAGCAGGTCCGTGCGCTGACGGCGGCCGAGAAGTCGAGTCAGCTGGCGCTGGAATCGAATCAGCTGGGCTATCAGGTGGGCGTGCGGATCAACATCGACGTGCTCAATGCGGCGCAGCAGCTGTTCTCAACCCAGCGTGACCTGGCGCGGGCGCGCTATGACGTGCTGCTCAACAGCCTGAAGCTGCGCAACACCACGGCAGACCTGCTCGAACCTGAAGTGGCAAGGGTGAATGCGCTGCTCGAGCCGCCGCGTGCGCCCGCGGTGGGCGTGATACGCAGTGGCGCGCCATTTCCGATGGGCAGCGGGGCGGGGGCGGGTTCTACCGGTTCTGTGCCGGTCGATGCGAAGCCGACTTCGCCGGTGGATACGGGCGTCAGGGGTGGGCGCGGGGCGGTGCCGCGGGCGCCGCGATAAGAAGCTCAATCGAAGAGCATTCGAGCGAGTTCTTCGCGAGACACCTCAAGGTTTTGAGCGACATCCGATAGCACTGACGCCAATGTCCCAATCTTCAAGGGATCATGAGCAGGTACCGTGACGTGGTGCGAACCGGATGAATTTCGCGTCAAGCGAATGTGACTACCGGTTTGCCGAGTCACCTGATAGCCGACCCGCCCGAGGGCCTTGACCAGATCACTGCCCGAGAGGTCGCGCGGTAACTTCACGCGGCGATGACTTCGTCACGAACAAAGTGAAGTCGAATAACTCGCGGCGATTGCAGTTCATCAAAATGGCATCGCACAGCGTCGCGCACTTGCTCATGCAAGGTCGTCATTTCCTCGCCCTGCGTGAATATCGAATGATCCAGCGCTCGTGCCGTCCATCCCCCTTCTGGGGCGTCTTCAACGATGAAAATGATTTCGTTCATTGATTGGGCGTTCTCATGGTGTTCGACGATCTTGCCTTAATTGGTCGGCTTGGCCAACCACGCTGAGTATCGCCTCAAGCGCAGCCAGCGTGCGCTGAGTCGCACCGCGATGCTCTGCCGCAAAGGCTGCACCCGCTTTGGCCATGTCTGAGCGCGCAGGCGCGTTGCGCAACAGGGTCAGGGCCGAGTCGATGGCTTCATCCAGCGTCTGAAGCTGCACGACTGCACCCGCAGCAATGGCTCCGACGGCCGCGTCGGCAAAATTGAAGGTGCTGGGACCGATCAACACTGGACAGCCCGCTGCGCAGGGCTCGATCAAATTCTGGGAACCAAAGGGCAGCCAGGAGCCGCCCATGAGGGTCACGTCGGCCAGCGCATACCAGGCATCCATCTCGCCCATCGAATCGCCTATCAGCACATCAATGCTCGATGCATCGAAGTGCGGGTCGTCCAGGGCGGCGCGGCGGGCAGTGCGCAGGCCGTGTTCAAGTGATTCGCGCGCCACGGCGTCGAAGCGTTGCGGGTGTCGGGGAACGATTACCACCAGGGGTTTCGACGCAGCCGCTGTGTCGGATTGAGGGCCTGGGCGCTGAAGCACGCCCCGCTGCCAGGCATCAAGGACCAGCGCTTCTTCGCCCTCCCGAGTGCTTGCGGCCAGCACCACCTGTCGCCCGATACGCGACCGCCATCCGCGACCGCGCGCAAGCAGCACCTCATCCGGCGCGTTGTCGAACTTCAGGTTGCCAGTAACCGCATCGACCGGCCGGCCCAGCAGCTGCGCAATGCGGGCCGCATCGCCTTCAGACTGCGCGAGCACGCGAGCCAGGCGCTGCGCTGCTGGAACAATCAAGGCCCGCTGCCGCAAGCCCTGCGCAAGAGACTTCTGGGATAAGCGGGCGCTCACCAGCGCCACCGGAACATGGGCCTGGGTGGCTGCGGCCATCAGGTTAGGCCAGAGCTCGGTTTCCATCAGCAGCCCCACCGTCGGGCGCCAAGAATGCAGGAAACGCCGCTGCGCGCCAGCCTGGTCGTAGGGCAGATAGGCTTGGTGGAAGCGATCGCCCAAGGCCTTGGCAAAGAGTTCGTGAGCAGTCTCGCGACCAGTAGGCGTCATGCAGGTGATCAGTACATGCGCCTGCGGATACTTGGCGGCCAAGGCCTTGACCAGCGGCTGTGCGGCGCGCGTTTCGCCCACCGAGACTGCGTGTAGCCAAATCAGGGGCTGGGAGCCTGCTCGGCGCGGGTGCCAGCCGAAGCGCTCACCCCAATGGCCTCGATAGGCCGGCTGACGGATCGAGCGCCACAGCAGATAGGCCATGACGAGCGGGGTGGCGAGCAGCCAGGCGAGGGAGTAAAGCGGGATCACGGGTTGCTGAGGGGGTGCTGGGAGCTGGGCGCAAACATGACGGTCGGGTCAGTGGGCCTGAGCTCTGAAAGCGGATAGGATCCACCCATGAGTAGTAGCGCGGACATCATCAAGCAATTGACTCGAGCGGGTTGGGTGCTGCGAGGGGTAAAGGGTTCACATCACATCTACACCCATCCAGACCGTAAGGGGCATATCAGTGTGCCGCATCCCAAGAAGGATCTGGGCCAGGGTTTGGTGAATAAGTTGCTCAAAGATGCAGGTCTGAAGTGAAGGTGGTGCGATGAAATATCCGATTGCAATTGAGCCAGGAAGTGAGAGCGAAGCGTTCGGCGTGGTGGTACCCGACCTCCCAGGCTGCTATTCGGCTGGCGATACCCTGGACGAAGCACTGGATAACGCCCGTGAGGCGATCGAACTCTGGATCGAAACCGTGCTCGATGACAACGGTGTCGTTCCTGCCCCAAGCAGCATCGACAGGCATCAATCGAATCCGGCTTATGCGGGATGGATTTGGGGGGTCGTGCCCATTGACCTGACCAGCTTGGCAGATAAGGTCGAGCAGGTGAACATCACTCTGCCAGCGAGGGTGCTGCGCAGAATTGATGCGGCCGCCCAGGCAGCGGGCGAGAGCCGAGAGGCATACATGACAAAGAAAGCACTGATCGGCTGAAGACCGCGTAGGCAGTCGCTAGCCTGGGTGCGCAGCGCGTCCGCCGTTACAAGTCCAATGTACAGGCCAAACGAGCGAGAGTTCTCGCGGATCAACGGGTTGAGGATGGAAGACTGGGTCCCTTAGCCTTCGTCAAAACGGCACCTTCGCCCCCGGCGCCACTGCACTGATCGCCGCCTTGAACGCCGCCTGAATCCGCGCGAGCGCCTGCGGGTTGTCGGCCTCGAAACGCGTGACCACGACCGGCGTGGTGTTCGATGCGCGAGCCAGGCCGAAGCCGTCGGGGTATTCCACGCGCACGCCATCGATGGTGATGACTTCGTCGGAACCCTCGAACTTGGCATTGCGCTGAAGCGCGTCAATCAGCTTGAAGTTCTCGCCTTCGGCGGTGTGGATGTGCAGCTCGGGCGTGGCGCTGGCGTCGGGCAGCGCTTCGAGCACCGCGCTGGGGTTGGCAGAGCGCGACAGAATTTCGAGCAGGCGCGCGCCGGTGTACAGGCCATCGTCAAAGCCGTACCAGCGATCGTTAAAGAACACGTGGCCACTCATCTCGCCGGCCAACGGTGCGCCGGTTTCCTTGAGCTTGGCCTTGATGAGCGAGTGGCCTGTCTTCCACATGAGCGGCGTGCCGCCGTGCTTGCGCACCCAGGTGGCCAGATTGCGGGTGCACTTCACGTCATAGATGATCTGGCCGCCAGGGCGATGCGCCAGCACGTCTTGCGCATAGAGCAGGAGCTGGCGGTCGGGCCAGATAATTTGTCCGGACTTAGTGACCACCCCCAGCCGGTCGCCGTCGCCATCGAAGGCCAGGCCGATTTCGCAGTCGGTCTCGTTCAGACAGCGGATGAGGTCCTGAAGGTTTTCGGGATGCGCTGGATCGGGGTGATGGTTGGGAAAGTTGCCATCCACTTCGGTGAAGAGCTCGGTCACTTCGCAGCCGAGCGATTTGAAAAGTTGCGGGGCGAGTGCGCCGGCCACGCCGTTACCGCAATCAATCGCGATCTTCATGGGCCGCGAGAGCTTCACATCGCCCAGAATCTTGGCGAGGTATTCGGCCGTGACATCGCGCTTCGTGACACGCCGCGGCGCGTTGGCATCAAGCCGGCCTGCAAAGACGGGATCAACGATGGCCTTGTACAGCCCCGTGATGTCGTCGCCATAGAGCGTCTTGCCGCCCATCATCATCTTCAGGCCGTTGTACTCGGGCGGGTTGTGGCTACCCGTGACCGCCACGCCCGAGCCCGTGCCAGTGAGCACGGTGGCGTAGTAGACGACTGGGGTGGGCACCATGCCGATGTCGATCGCCTCGATGCCGGCCGAGTTGATGCCCTTGGTCAGCGCCTCGATCAGGCGCGGACCGGACAAACGGCCGTCGCGACCGACCACGATCGCCGGGATGTTCTGGGCCTTGGCGATCAGGCCGAGCGCGGCGCCCACACCTTGGGCGGCGGCGTCAGTGAGGGTGACCTTGGAGGGGTCACCGTCAACGATGCCCCGGATGTCGTAGGCTTTGAAGATGGAGGGGGAGAGGGTCTGAGTGCTCGACATGGGAGTGCCCTGACAAAAGAGGAAGAGATGATCTTTGCAGCGAAGTCTTTGAGCGATCTTAGCGGAAACAGCCTGACACCCCCGCTACAATCACATCCATGCTTCGCCCGGACCCCGCCTCGCCCCTGCCGGTTTCGGTGCTCGTCGTAATCGTTAATTTCAACGGTGGTGCGTTGATTGCACATTGCCTCGAGTCGCTATCGCGCCAAACCTGCAGAAATTTTCGAACCATCGTTGTCGACAACGCCAGCACGGATGGCTCGGCAGACGATCTGGAATCCGCATTCCCAGGCGTTTCAGTCATTCGAAGCGACAAGAACCTCGGGTTCGCAGCCGGCAATAACCTGGCCATCCAAGCAGCAAGCGATTCGAACCTGATCGCTTTGCTCAATCCAGATGCAATTGCGCAGGCCGATTGGCTCGAATGCCTGGTCAACGCCGCGAACACTCATCCTGAATTCGCACTGTTTGGCAGCCGCATGTATGCCGATCCACAGCACACCGTTCTGGACGGCGTGGGCGACGCATATCACGTGAGCGGATTGCCATGGCGCGTAGGGCACGGCCAGCAGGCGCAGGGACGCTACACCGAAAACCACGAAATCTTTGCGCCGTGCGCAGCCGCCGCGCTGTACCGCCGCGAGGTCTTTGAATTGACAGGTGGATTCGATGAGGATTTCTTCTGTTACGTCGAAGATGTTGACCTGGGTTTCCGAGCCAGGCTCCTGGGATTCCGCGCACTGTACGTCGCCCGCGCTGTGGTTGAGCATGCAGGTTCAGGCCTGGTCGGCAAACACAGCGACTTTCAGTTGTATCACGGGCACCGAAACCTGGTCTGGGCGTACGTCCGCAACATGCCTTGGCCGCTATTGCTGCTGTATCTACCCCTGCATTTGCTGATGACACTGGTCACCCTGCTTGTTTTTTCGGCCAAAGGCCGTGGTCGCATCCTGCTTCGCGCCAAATGGGATGCCATGAGGGGGCTGCCGGGTAGCGTGTCGAAGCGCTGGCGAACACAGTCAGCGCGAGCAGCCACGTCCAGGCACATCAGAGCCAGCTTGCAACGGGGCCTGCCCAGACGGTTTCGTCAGTCTGGTTGGAACTAAGGGTCCTGTCCCGGCCCTCACACAGCGAGGCCAGGGAGTCGTGCCACGGCACAGCCACACGATTAGAATGTCGGGTTTTCCTCAATCAGTTGACGCTTTGCCGGTGCAGCCGCGGCAACAAGTTGATGCACAAGGCTGATTACCACTCCGTATTGCGCGACATGTCCTCCTCAGCGACCGCTCTCGACCCAAACGCTGCCCAGTCTGCTGGCCTGAAAGCCCTGCTTGGCAGTATCACGCGTCATCGGCAGCTCATCAGCCAGCTGATCCGGCGCGAGGTCGTCGGCCGTTACAAGGGCTCGGCGCTGGGGCTGGCGTGGTCTTTCTTCAATCCGGTCCTGATGCTGGCCGTGTACACCTTCGTGTTTTCCGGTGTCTTCAAAGCGCGCTGGAATACATCTGGAGAACCGGAAAGCATTGCGCACTTCGCGATCGTGATGTTCGTCGGGATGATCGTACTCAGCCTGCTGACGGAAGTGCTGACCCGCTCACCCACGCTGATACTGTCCAACCCGAATTTTGTGAAGAAGGTGGTGTTCCCACTGGAGATCCTGCCAATCGTCACCCTGGGCGCAGCGGCCTTCCATGCGCTGGTTAGCATCGCAGTGCTGCTTCTGGCCTTCCTGCTCTTCAATGGCTTCCTTCACTGGACCGTAGTTCTCCTACCCTTGATCCTTGTGCCGCTTGTGCTGCTGACCCTCGGACTGTCCTGGAGTTTGGCGTCTCTGGGCGTGTACCTGCGCGACGTGAACCAGGCGATCGGTCTGGTGTGCAGCGTGCTGATGTTTCTGTCGCCGATCTTTTATCCACTGTCGGCTGTCCCTGAGAAGTATCGTTGGCTCATTGCAGCGAACCCGCTCACCTTCGTGATTGAGCAAGCCCGGCGCGTCGTGGTTGACGGCGCACTGCCAGACTGGTCCGGTTTGCTGCTGTACACGATTGCTGCTGGCCTCATTGCCTGGGGC
>CAIXXI010000025.1 GCA_903923345.1 uncultured Burkholderiales bacterium
GAAATACAGCCACCCTCCACCGAGAATCAGGACGGTCAGCAGCGTCCACAACAGAAAACGGGCAAATGAAAAACCAGTCGACCGGCCTGGATGGGAGGATGAATCCACGGTGTCAGCTCCTTGAACGCCTTTGAACGGCGGCGATGCTATCACCGTCACGCTACCGGCTGATCACGACTTCATCCGCGTCATCCATTGGACGGCTGTCAGCAGGACGAAAAGCACGGCTGAAATCAGGAATAAATCGGCCACTGCAAGGGTATAGGCCTGCTGCTCCATCAGCTGCTCAAGCTGGGCAAGCGACTGCATCTCACTGAGCCCCTGTTCTTGTGCCCGCTGTAGCCACTCCATCGCAGCGGTGTTGGCTGGATTGATCGACTCCGACAACTGCGAGCGGTGAACTGCTGCACGGTGCTCCCATGCAGTGGTGCTGATCGAGGTTCCGAACCCGCCCGCCGTGATGCGAACAAAATTGCTCAGACCGGCTGCAGCCGGCATCTGCGAAGGCGTGAGACCCTTGTAGATCACCTGCTGCAGGGGCATGAAAAACGTCGCCACCGCAATGCCCTGCAGCACCGTCGGAATCACGATGACCATGAAGGTGGCATCGGTCGTGAAGAGCGATCGCATCCACATCACCAGCGCAAACATCAGGAAGCCGACCGTCGAGATGGCGCGTGGATCAAAACGGTTCACCAGGCGTCCGACCACCGGCGACAAGCCCACCGAAAACAAGCCGACCGGCGCCATCGCCAGGCCGGCCCAGAACGCGGTGTAGCCCATCGATCGTTGCAGCCACATCGGCAGCAGCACGATGGTGCCGAAATACAGGGCGTAGCCCATCGAAACCGAAATCGTGCCGAGCACGAAATTGCGACTGCCAAACAGCCGCAGATCGACGACCGGATTACGCTCGGTCAGCTCCCAGGCTAGAAAAACCGCAAGGCCCAGCGCGGCAATCACAGCGAGCGTGACGATCTGAGTCGACTCGAACCAGTCGAGTTCCTTTCCGGTATCGATCAGGATCTGCAGGGCACCCACCCACACCACGAGCAGCACCAATCCCACGACATCGAGCGGAACCCGCTTGGGGCCCGGGTCGCGATTTCGGTAAATCGCCCAGATCAGGCCGCCAGCGACGACGCCAATCGGGACATTGATGAAAAAGATCCAGGGCCAGGCAATGTTGTCGGTGATCCATCCGCCCAGCAGCGGCCCGAAGACCGGCGCCGCCATCGCGGTCATTGCCCACCACGACAGCGCCGTTCCGGCCATATGGCTTGGGTAACTGGCCAGCAACAAGGTCTGGGACAGCGGAATCGTCAGCCCGGCCGACAAGCCTTGAAGAATCCGAAAAAAAATCAGGGACTCGATGCTGGTGGCCATCCCGCACAGCAAAGAAAACAGCACAAAACACATCACGCTCGCCAGGAACAGCCGCACCTGACCGAAGCGCTGGGTCAGCCACCCGGTCAGTGGCACTGAAATCGCATTCGACACCGCAAACGAGGTGATGATCCAGGTGCCCTGTGACGGGCTCACGGCGAGATCACCGGCGATGGCCGGGATCGACACATTGGCAATCGATGCATCGAGCACGTTCATGAACGTGGCCGTGGCCAGCGCAAACGTACCGAGTGCCCGACGCGAACCCGTCAGTGGCTCGAAGCCGGATGCAGGTCGGACCGCGCTCATCTTCGGATCACGATCCGCCTGAGCGTGGTGTCCTGATTGACCCGATCAAGGCTTGACACGGCGAGCGCCCGGTCCATCGGACGATCGTTCAGCCGGCGCCGGGGCACGTCCCATGTTCTGGGCAAGGATGCGCCGAATTCGCGCATCGGCTTCCTGCATCGACGCATCGAACACCTCGGTTGTTCGCATCCGTACGGGCGGCGTGCGCGCCGCGGTGTCGGTCAGCGAGGCGCCCTCAGGACGACTGACATCCACCGTCGCCTCCATCGACAAACCGACGCGCAGCGGGTGGCGCTCCAGTTGTGCAGCATCCAGCTCGATGCGCACCGGCACCCGCTGCACCACCTTGATCCAGTTGCCGCTCGCGTTTTGCGGTGGCAGCACAGCGAATGCCGCGCCGGTTCCTGCACCCAGCCCCGCAATTCGGCCATCGAACTCGACCTTGTTTCCGTACAGATCGGCATGCAGCTTCACCGGCTGGCCGATTCGCATGTCGCGTAGCTGAACTTCCTTGAAATTGGCATCGACCCACACCTGCCCCAACGGCACGATCGCCATCAACGATGACCCCGCGGCAATGCGCTGTCCGACCTGAACCGTACGACGCGCCACCTGCCCGGCCACAGGCGCCGGGATCTCGATGCGCTGCAAGGCCAGCCAGGCCTCGCGCACCGCAGCCGAGGCTTTCTGAACACTCGGATGGTGCTGGATGTCTGTGCCGTCCGTGAGCACCTGATTGCTGGCCATCTGCTCGCGAGCCGTCTCGAGCATGCCCTGTGCAGCCGCCAATTCGGCTCGCGCCGAGGTCAGCGAGGCTTCGGCATGTCGCAATTCCTCGGCCCCGATGGCGCCGCTGGCAACCAGCGGCCTGCGACGCGCCAGGTCGTCGCTGGCACGGTTCACAGCCGCTTGCTGACGGTCAACCTCGGATCGCCTGGCGCGAACCGAAGCCGCGAAGGCCGCGTTGTTCGCATACAGCGTGCGCACCTCGCGGACCGTGCGCCCGAGCTCCGCCTCGGCTCGCTGCAAGGCAAGCGACGCATCGGTCGAATCCAGGCGCACCAGGACCTGCCCGGACTTGACCACATCCGTGTCATCAACCTGCACCGCTATCACGGTGCCCGCCTGCTGCGCAGTGATCTGCACCAGAGGCGCCTGCACGTAGGCATTGTCGGTCGACTCCCGACCGCGCAGCCAGCCGTTCCAGTACACATACCAGGCGCCGGCAGCCAGGGCGGCCAAGACCAACACCGCCAGCAGTGCCCGAAGACGCACGGATAAGCCACGAACGGCTTCCGGTGCAGAAGAATCTTTCGCACTCATCGCATCGGGGCCTTAGGGCTGGATGATGCAAGGCCCAGAGCTGCAGCCTGGGCAGCTTGCGCGCGGGGCCGGGATTCAGGCTCCTCCTGAAACCCACCACCCAGCGCCCTAACCAGCATCAACTCACTCGACAGGGCTCGGGCACGCAGCTCTGTCATTGCCCGCTGTTGGGTGATCAGTGCGTTTTGCACAGTGAGTACAGTCAGGTAGTTGCCCAGTCCTGCGCGATAGCGCTCGATTGCCAGGGACTGCGCTGCCTGCGCCGCCTTCAAGGCATCACTCTGTGCACGCGACTGATCGTGTATCGACCGGATCGAGACCACCTCGTCCCGGACTTCTCGAAGCGCTTTGAGCAAGGTCGCGTTATACGCCTCGATCGCAGCGTTTGCGCCAGCCTCACTCGCGCTCAACCGGGACTGAAGCGCGCCGCCATCGAAGATCGGCAATCGAAACGCTGGCCCGACCCCATGCGTTCGTGATCCCAGGTCAATGAGCCGATCCAGTCCGAGCGAGGACAGACCCACAAAGCCAATCAGGTTGACGCTCGGATAGAAGTCGCTGCGTTTCACTTCAATGCCGCTCAGTGCAGATTCGACCCGCCAGCGCTGCGCCACCAGGTCGGCACGCCGGCCCACGAGATCAGCCGGCAGCTCATCGGGCAGGCCCAGACCGGTCACCGAAAACAGTGCCGGCGTGAGCGCATCGAGTGCGTCGGGCCGCTGACCCGTGAGCTCGGCCAGCGCATGGCGCTGCCGAAGGATCAACTCGTCTACCGCGAGCTGTTCGGCGCGGGCCTGGGCTGCAGCCGTCTGCGCCTGACGCTGCTCGACCTGTGTGTCCAGACCAGCCGCAACCCGTTGCGAAACCAGTGCGAGCGCCTGATCAAACTGGCTGACCGATTGAGTTGAAAGCGCACGCAGTTCAATCAAGCGAGCCAGTGCAACATACGAAGCAGCCACCTGGGTTGCCAGCAGCACCTGCGCAGCCTGCGCGTCAGCCTGTGAGGCACGCAGTTCGCCCACCGCTGCATCGACCAGGTGAC
>CAIXXI010000026.1 GCA_903923345.1 uncultured Burkholderiales bacterium
CCGACAGTAGTTCTATAATCTTTGGCTCTTCGGGATTCGCATCCCGGCGCTCTTTGGTGATGGATGCTTCCTGATCCGGCGCAATCAATTTTCAGGAAGTCACAACCGCATGCCAACCATCAACCAGCTGGTCCGCAAACCACGCGAACTGGCTCACGCAAAAAGCAAGAGTCCGGCCCTGCAGGACTCCCCCCAGCGCCGCGGCGTGTGCACGCGCGTCTACACCACCACTCCGAAGAAGCCGAACTCGGCGCTTCGCAAGGTGGCCAAGGTTCGCCTGACCAACGGTTTCGAGGTCATCAGCTACATCGGCGGCGAAGGCCACAACCTGCAGGAGCACTCGGTCGTGCTGATTCGCGGCGGTCGAGTCAAGGACCTGCCTGGCGTGCGCTACCACATCGTGCGCGGCTCACTTGACCTGCAAGGCGTCAAGGATCGCAAGCAGTCGCGCTCGAAATACGGCGCCAAGCGTCCGAAGAAAGCTTGATGTTTCGGTGTGCGCCGGCCTTGCCGGGCGCGCACCGCAGTGTGTCCGGCTTGGGCGTTCTGCCCGGGTCGATCCGGCGATGAGTACCGGGCCAAGCGCCCGGTTTCATCGAGTAAGCGACCGGTCCCCGCGAGTCTGCGGCGTGGCGGGTCATGGAGGCGAGGCCATCCCGGCTGCGCTCCAGCTGAATGCGTTTGAGGTCCTACCATGTCACGTCGTCGCGAGATTCCCAAGCGTCATGTCCTGCCCGATCCCCTGTACGGCAGTGAAGACGTCACCAAATTCATCAACGTCCTGATGCTTTCTGGCAAGAAGGCAGTCGCCGAGCGGATGCTCTACGGTGCCTTCGAGACCATCAAGACCCGTTCCGGCAAAGAGCCGCTTGAGGTCTTCGGCCAGGCCCTGAACAACGCCCGTCCGATGGTTGAGGTCAAGAGCCGTCGCGTGGGTGGTGCCAACTACCAAGTTCCTGTTGAGATCCGCCCGGTGCGTCGAGTCGCGCTGGCCATGCGCTGGCTGCGTGAAGCAGCCAAGAAGCGTGGCGAGAAATCAATGGGCCAGCGCCTGGCCAACGAGCTGATGGAAGCGGCCGAGAACCGCGGTGGTGCGGTCAAGCGTCGTGATGAAGTGCATCGCATGGCTGAGGCGAACAAGGCCTTTGCCCATTTCCGTTTCTGATTTTCCGTCCCTGAATCACTGACCCGCGGGCTCAAGCCCAAAAGGATCGACCATGGCTCGCAAGACCCCCATCGAGCGTTATCGGAACATCGGCATCTCGGCGCACATCGACGCCGGCAAGACGACGACCACCGAGCGCATCCTGTTCTACACCGGCGTCAATCACAAGATTGGCGAGGTGCACGACGGCGCTGCCACCATGGACTGGATGGAGCAGGAGCAGGAGCGGGGCATCACCATCACCTCGGCTGCAACCACCTGCTTCTGGAAGGGCATGGACATGTCCCTGCCGGAGCATCGCATCAACATCATCGACACCCCGGGCCACGTCGACTTCACCATTGAAGTTGAGCGCTCGATGCGGGTGCTGGATGGCGCCTGCATGGTCTATTGCGCGGTCGGTGGCGTTCAGCCACAGTCCGAAACCGTCTGGCGTCAGGCCAATAAGTACAAGGTGCCCCGCCTAGCGTTTGTCAACAAGATGGACCGCACCGGCGCCAACTTCTTCAAGGTCTACGAACAGATGCGCCTGCGTCTGAAGGCCAACCCGATCCCCATCCAGGTGCCGATCGGTGCTGAAGACACGTTCAAGGGCGTGGTCGACCTGGTCAAGATGAAGGCGATCTGGTGGGACGACGCCTCGCAGGGCATGAAGTTCGAATACGGTGAGATTCCGGCAGAACTGGCCGACACCTGCGCTGAGTGGCACGAGAAAATGGTCGAGGCTGCTGCCGAGGCCAACGAGGACCTGATGAATCAGTACCTCGAGAACGGCGATCTGCCCGAGAAAGACATCATTGCCGGCCTGCGCCAGCGCACCATTGCGGGCGAGATCCAGCCGATGCTGTGCGGATCTGCCTTCAAGAACAAGGGCGTGCAGGCCATGCTCGACAAGGTGATCGAGCTTCTGCCGTCGCCGGTCGATATTCCGCCGGTCAAGGGCACTGACGACCGCGATGCCGATGTGTATCGTAAGGCTGAAGACGGCGAGAAATTTGCTGCGCTGGCCTTCAAGCTGATGACCGACCCCTTCGTTGGCCAGCTCACTTTCATCCGCGTCTACTCGGGCGTGCTGAGTTCGGGCGACACTGTCTTCAACGCCATCAAGGGCAAGAAGGAACGGATCGGCCGCCTGCTCCAGATGCACGCGAACCAGCGCGAAGAAATCAGCGAAGTGCGCGCCGGCGACATCGCCGCTTGCGTCGGCCTGAAAGAAGTGATTACCGGTGAGACCCTGTGCGATCCGGACGCTTCTGTGATTCTCGAGCGCATGGTCTTCCCTGAGCCGGTGATTCAGCAGGCTGTGGAACCCAAGACCAAGGCCGACCAGGAAAAGATGGGCGTCGCGTTGCAGCGCCTGGCTCGCGAAGACCCTTCGTTCCGGGTTCGCAGCGATGAAGAGTCGGGTCAGACCATCATCGCCGGCATGGGTGAGCTGCACCTTGAGATCATCGTCGACCGCATGAAGCGCGAGTTCGGCGTCGAAGCCTCGGTGGGCAAGCCGCAGGTCGCGTACCGCGAGACCATCCGCAAGGAAGTCGTCGACGTCGAAGGCAAGTTCGTCAAGCAGTCGGGCGGTCGCGGCCAGTATGGTCACGTGGTGATCAAGCTCGAACCGCTGCCCCCTGGCGGAGCCGGCTTTGAATTCGTCGATGCCATCAAGGGCGGCGTGGTGCCACGCGAGTACATCCCTGCAGTCCAAAAGGGCATCGAAGACACCCTGCCCGCCGGCATTCTGGCGGGCTACCCGGTGGTCGATGTCAAAGCGACCCTGACATTCGGTTCATACCATGACGTTGACTCCAACGAGAACGCGTTCCGCATGGCCGGCTCCATGGCCTTCAAGGAAGCGATGCGGCGCGCAAGCCCATCGTTGCTCGAGCCGATGATGGCAGTCGAAGTCGAAACCCCGGAAGACTACGCCGGTACCGTGATGGGCGATCTGTCCTCAAGGCGCGGCATGGTTCAGGGCATGGACGACATCGCGGGCGGTGGCAAGGCGATCAAGGCCGAGGTCCCGCTGTCCGAAATGTTCGGCTATTCGACATCGTTGCGCTCGCTCACCCAGGGTCGCGCAACCTACACGATGGAATTCAAGCAGTACGCTGAAGCGCCGAAAAACGTCGCCGAAGCGATCATCGCGGCTCGTACCAAGTAAAAGCAGTCTTCCACTCAATCAGCATAGTCAAACGACGTTCTTTCGAATCGGAGCGACAACAACATGGCAAAAGGTAAGTTTGAGCGCAACAAGCCACACGTGAACGTGGGCACGATTGGTCACGTGGACCATGGCAAGACGACGCTGACGGCGGCGATCACGACGGTGTTGTCGGCGAAGTTTGGTGGGGAGGCGAAGGCCTACGACCAGATTGACGCGGCGCCGGAAGAAAAGGCGCGCGGTATCACGATCAACACGGCGCACGTGGAGTACGAGACGACGGCGCGCCACTATGCGCACGTTGATTGCCCGGGCCACGCTGACTATGTGAAGAACATGATCACGGGCGCGGCGCAGATGGACGGAGCGATTCTGGTGGTGTCGGCTGCTGATGGCCCGATGCCGCAGACGCGCGAGCACATTTTGCTGGCCCGTCAGGTGGGTGTGCCTTACATCATCGTGTTCATGAACAAGTGCGACATGGTGGACGATGAGGAGCTGCTGGAGCTGGTGGAGATGGAGGTGCGCGAGCTGCTCTCCAAGTACGAGTTTCCGGGCGACGATGTGCCGATCATCAAGGGCAGCGCACTGAAGGCGCTCGAGGGCGACAAGGGCGACCTGGGCGAGGCGGCGATTCTGAAGCTGGCTGATGCGCTGGACAGCTACATTCCGACGCCTGAGCGTGCGATTGACGGCGCGTTCCTGCTGCCGATCGAAGACGTGTTCTCGATTTCGGGTCGCGGCACGGTGGTGACGGGCCGGGTTGAGCGGGGCATTGTGAAGGTGGGTGAAGAGATCGAGATCGTGGGCATCAAGGACACGGTCAAGACCACCTGCACGGGCGTGGAGATGTTCCGCAAGCTGCTGGACCAGGGTCAGGCGGGCGACAACGTTGGGGTGCTGCTGCGCGGTACCAAGCGTGAGGACGTCGAGCGGGGCCAGGTGCTGGCCAAGCCGGGCTCGATCAAGCCGCACACGAAGTTCGAGTGCGAGGTGTACGTGCTCTCGAAGGACGAGGGCGGGCGTCACACGCCGTTTTTCAACAACTACCGTCCGCAGTTTTACTTCCGTACGACTGACGTGACCGGCTCGGTGCAGCTGCCTGAGGGCACCGAGATGGTGATGCCGGGTGACAACGTGAAGATGACGGTGACGCTGATTGCGCCGATCGCCATGGAGCAGGGCCTGCGCTTTGCAATCCGTGAAGGTGGCCGCACCGTCGGCGCCGGCGTCGTCGCCAAGATCTTCGAGTAATTCGCTTTATTCTCCCGGCCGCCCTGAACCGGGGCGGCCCAGCGGGGCAGGCCGGCGTGCCTGCCCGACGCACCGGAGCCGCCCATCAGTGGCTTCACCGTTCTTTGGAAGGAATACCATGCAAAACCAGAAAATCCGCATTCGGCTCAAGGCCTTCGATTACAAGCTGATCGACCAGTCCGCAGCTGAAATCGTCGACACTGCCAAGCGTACCGGAGCAGTGGTTCGTGGCCCGGTTCCCCTGCCCACCCGCATCCAGCGTTTTGACGTGCTGCGTTCACCGCACGTCAACAAGACCTCGCGGGACCAGCTCGAGATCCGCACTCACCAGCGTCTGATGGACATCGTCGATCCCACCGACAAGACCGTGGATGCCCTGATGAAACTCGACCTGCCCGCCGGCGTCGACGTCGAGATCAAGCTGCAGTAACGGTTCCGCTGCTCCGGTGCCGGAACGCGGCACACCTCAAAACCCGCCCCAGTCTGGCGGGTTTTTTTTCGCTCCGTTCCAAACACTGTTGTGTGTGACACCGATGCCCTTCAGGTAGATCGCATTCACGCATTCGGGATAGTCCGATTGGCCGACGCCCGGGAAGGTTTCGATCGCTTTCGATTTAAGTCAGTTGCTCAGGATGGCTGGGTTCGTTCGCACAACCTGAGGAGTTCCCCGCATGAAGAATCCGAAGTTCCATCCCAGCAATGAAATCGCGCTGAGCCCAGCGCGCCCGACCATCCTTGATCTCGTCGATCGCAATGAAAATCCCCGGCGTCGCTTCTTCAAGGGATCGGTCGCTGGAACAGCCGTTGCCCTGATGGGCGGCATCACGCTCGACAGCCTGACCAACTCGGCACTGGCCGCCTACTCTTCGCCGTCAGGCTCGCCCACTGGTGGCCTCGGCTTCTCATCGGTACCGGTCAACAAGTACGTCAATGGTGCTGCCGATGACAAGGTCACCGTTCCCGACGGATACACGGTGCGCGTGCTGTGCGCCTGGGGCGATCCGGTCTCGGGCGGCCCCCAACTCGACCCGACGGTTGCCCAGACTGAAGCCAACCAGGTTCAGCAGTACGGCATGAACGTCGACGGCATGAGCTTCTTCCCCTTCGCAGCGCGCGGCGGTGTTTCGAGTGACCGCGGCCTGCTGGCCGTCAATAACGAGTACACCGACGAAGGCATCCTGCATCACACCACGTCGCTGGCCTCGAGCAACATCACCCTTGCTCAGGTGAGGGCGTCGCAGGCTGCGATGGGTGTATCGATCATCGAAGTACGCAAGACCGGCACCAGCTGGACCGTAGTCAGGCCGTCGGTGTATGGCCGCCGCATCACCGCCAGCACGCCCATGGAAATCCGGGGACCAGCGGCAGGCCATACGCTGATGCAGACCAGCGCCGATCCGACCGGAACACAGGTTCTGGGTACCAACAACAATTGCGCAGCGGGCTCTACACCTTGGGGCACCTTCCTGACCTGCGAGGAGAACTGGAACGGGTACTTCGGTGCCACAACCGGCGCTACCAATCCGACCTCCGGACTGATTGTGAACGACAGCACCTTCGTCCCGACCGCAGCCGAAAATCGCTACGGCGTGAACAAGGACGGATCAGGCTACCGTTGGCACCACGCTGACTCGCGCTTCAACCTGAAACAAAACCGCAATGAACCGAATCGCTTCGGCTGGGTGGTTGAGATCGACCCCTTCGACCCGAACAGCAAGCCGATCAAGCGTACGGCGCTTGGACGCCTCAAGCACGAAAACGCTGAGTCTGTGGTCGGCGCGGACAACACGTTCGCGGTCTACACCGGTGACGACGAGCGCAATGAGTACATCTACAAGTTCGTCGCCACCGCCAAGTACAACCCGAACAACAAGGCGGCCAACAAGCACCTGCTCGACGCTGGCACCCTGTACGTTGCCCGCTTCAATGCAGATGGCACCGGCACCTGGCTGCCGCTGGTCTACGGTCAGAACGGCCTCACCTCGGCCAACGGCTTCAACAGCCAGGCTGAAGTGCTGATCCGAGCCCGTCAGGCGGCTGACATTCTGGATGCCACCGAGATGGATCGCCCAGAATGGGTGGCGGTTCACCCGACCACACGCGAGGTCTACGTCACGCTCACCAACAACAACCGGCGTGGCACGACAACCGCTTCGACCAACACGCCTACGACGGTCGCTGGCACAGCCCGTCCACCAATTGATACCGCCAACCCGCGCAAGGACAACAAGTACGGTCACATCATTCGCTGGCGCGAAACCGGCGACAACCCCGGTGCAACCACCTTCACCTGGGAGATCTTCACCCTGGCAGGCGATTCGGCTAACACCAGTACCGACACCGTCGCCAACTATCAGGGCGACATCAACGGTGACGACTTCGGCGCGCCCGATGGCCTGTGGTTCGACCGCGATGGACGACTGTGGATCCAGACCGACCAGGTTGGCAACGCCACCGGCGACTGGACCAACATCGGCGGCAACTCAATGCTCGCAGCCGATCCGGTCAGCCGTGAGGTCAAGCGCTTCCTGACAAGCCCGAAGAATTGTGAAGTCACCGGAGTGTGCAGCACGCCTGACGGCAAGACCTTCTTTGTGGGCATCCAGCATCCGGGCGAGGACTGGGTCGGCAGCTTCACCGCGAACAGCACCTGGCCCGACAGCGGCATCAATGGTCCGACCAGCCTCAACCCGACGGGTACCACCACGACACCCGTTAAGCCACGTGCGGCCACTCTGGTTATCACCCACAACGGCGGCCTGAAAGTCGGCGCCGGCGGCGCCTGATTGCAATCCATAAAAGGAAACTCATCATGAAATTCACACGGATCGCCCTCACTCTGAGTGCAGGGCTTGTTTTGAGTGCCAACGCCTATGCGGATGGCTTCGTCACCGTCATGCCGACGTCCTATGGCTTCATCTCCGGACTGTCGGCGCTTGATCTGAGCAGCACCGGTGTGTCGCTTGGAACCGCAGGCAGCGCCTCGGCCACGGTTGGGGCCTTCGAGATCACGAACGCCGGCACGGCGGTGGTGATCGGAGAAACCACCCCCGTCCAACTCGGTGCAAATGGCCTGTGGTCAAGCGCTGACAACACCGCTTGGGGCAGCCAGACGGCGCTGGGTGCATTTGTCAATGGCAACCTGAACAGTGACAACAGCGTCACATTTGCGCTGGCTCCCGGGCAAACCACAGCGTTCGTTGGCTTCTACTACAACACCGATGCCACGCCTGAAGTCACCCCGGGGACGCTGAGCCTGGAGGTGCTGAATGCACAGGGGCAGACCATCGCCACCAGCGCTTCGCAAACCGTCAATGGCAGCGAGGTCACCAATGGAGCCAGCTTCATCGGCTACACATCGGAGGCGGGTGCAATCGCTGGATTCAGGGTGAATGGTGGCTACCACGTGTACG
>CAIXXI010000027.1 GCA_903923345.1 uncultured Burkholderiales bacterium
CGCGGCCGGATCATGGCGCTGGTCGAATACCTCGAAACCCTTCAACAGAAAAAAGGAGATGCTTCATGAAGCTTGAGCACAAAGTCATCGTCATCACCGGTGCCGCCAGTGGCATCGGCAGCGCCCTGGCCACCCGCTTCGCCAGCGAGCGACCCGCCGGCCTGGTCCTGACCGACCTGCCCAGCCAGTCGGCCGGTCTGGACGCCACCCGCAAGGCCATCAGTGTGATCGCCCCCGACCTGGCGGTGCTGATCCACCCGGGCGATGTCGGCAACGAAGCCCAGGTGCAGGCGCTGGTGGCCGCCGCACAAGCGCGCTTTGGCCGAATCGATGTGTTCTGCTCCAACGCCGGCCTGATCCGCGACGGCGACGAACACACCCAGGATGCTGACTGGCAGTTGAACTGGCAGGTGCATGTGATGGCCCACGTCTATGCGGCCCGGGCGGTGGTGCCGCAGATGCGGGCCCGCGGTGAGGGCTATCTGCTCAACACCGTCTCGGCCGCCGGCCTGCTGACCTCGCTGCCCTCGGCCACCTATGCGGTCAGCAAGCATGCCGCGATCGGCCTGGCCGAGTGGCTGTCGGTGCAGCATGGCGAAGCCGGTGTGCGGGTTTCGGTGCTGTGTCCGCAGGCGGTCGACACGCCGATGATCGCCGGGCGTGCCGGTTCTTCAGCGGCCAAAAACGACGGCGTGATCGCCGCGGATGCCCTGGCGGATGTGGTGGTCGAGGGCATGGAGCGCGAAACCTTCCTGATCCTGCCGCATCCGCAGGTGCTGGAGTACTACCAGCGCAAGGCCGGCGACTACGACCGGTGGCTGGGCGGCATGCGCCGCTTCGCCGCCAAGCTCGGTGTGCTGCCGCAACCGAACGCAGGCCGCTGAAGCCCCCGCGGCTGCAGCACCCGATCAGGCGTTGCCGGAGCCGGTCCCTTCCGAGGGGGCGTCCGGCGCCTTGCTGTGTGCAGAAATGAACCCGGACAGCCAGATGCCCAGCTCATAGAGCAGGCACAGCGGAATCGCCAGCATGAACTGCGACAGGACATCGGGCGGCGTGAGCACAGCTGCGACCACAAAGGCACCGACGATCACGTAACGACGGGCCTCGCGCAGCTGCTGCGTGGTGACCATGCCCAGCTTGACCAGCAGCATCTCGACCACTGGCACCTCGAAGGTCAGCCCGAATCCGAAGAAGATCGACAGCGTGAAGTCCCAGTACTTCTGCAGATCCTGCAAGGTTTCGGCACCGGTCTGGGCAGAAAAGGAAATGAAGAACTTGTAAGCCGCAGGCAGGACGAAGTAATAGGCGAAGCTGATGCCCACCAGCATGAAGAACACGCTCGAGACGATCAGCGGCATCGCAAACCGCTTTTCGTGTTCGTACAGGCCCGGGGCCACAAACGCCCAGGCCTGATAGAGCACCCAGGGCAGCGAGGCCAGCAGGGCGCTCAGAAAGGCGACCTTGGTCAGGGTGAAGAATGCACCCGCCTGGTCAGTGAAGATCGGCCTGCTGCCTGCGGGCAGCGCCTGGTACAGCGGCTGCGACAGGAACTTCATGATGTCGGGGCTGAAGTAGAAGCACACACCGAACAGCAGCAGCACCACCACCAGCGAGCGGATCATGCGATCGCGCAACTCGACCAGATGCGAGACGAAGCTTTCGTCCTGCGCCGGATCGGTGGCGGGTTTGTCGCGATTGAAGAGCTTGAATGCCAAGGAGACCGTGCCTGCAGCGAAGATCAGCGGTGAAGGGGGCGACGAGGCCGCTTGATACCGAGCTCTTTTTCGCGCTCGATGCGGCGGTCCTTGATTTTCTCGCGCTGGCGGCGCGTCGTGTAGATCTTGTCCCAGTCGGTGACCGGTTGGGGTGCCGGCAAGGGTTCCGCTTCGACCGACTGCTTCAGATCGTCGAACTGGGACTGCGCGCCCGACACGGTGGCATCCACCGAAGACTGGATTTCGCGGGCGGCATCGGTCACCTGGGTCTTCAGGTTACGCAGCTCCGACAGCTCCATTTGCCGGTTGATGTCGGTCTTGACGTCATCGACATAGCGACGCATCTTGCCCATCCACTGGCCTGCCGTGCGGGAGACTTTGGGCAGGCGCTCGGGGCCGAGCACCACGAGGGCCACGACCGCCAGCACCACCATCTCGGAAAAGCCGATGTCGAACATGATCGCGATTCAAACGAAACGAGCGGCGTGTTGCCGCTCGCATCCGGAGGCGGCCTTCACAGGCCGCTCAGTGTGACGGTGCGGACGGGATCAGGACTTGCGCTGGGCGTCGACGTCGATGGTTTTGGCGGCTTGCGGGTCGGCGGCCTCGCCGGCTGCGCCGTCCTTGATGCCGTCCTTGAAACCCTTGACCGCGCCACCGAGGTCAGACCCCATGTTGCGAAGCTTTTTGGTGCCGAATACCAGCATGATGATCACGAGGACGATCAGCCAGTGCCAGATGCTCAATGAACCCATAGCAGAACTCCCAGGTCAGGCTACCGGCAAACCGATCCGAAGCGGCTCGGGACCACCCAACACATGAAGGTGCAGATGATACACCTCCTGTCGCCCAATCCGACCGGTGTTGATGACAGTCCGAAAACCATCATCCAGACCCTGGCTGCGGGCCAGTTCGCCCGCCATGCCCAGCAGTTTGCCCAGCACCGCCTGATGCTTCAGGTCGGCGTCGTAAAGCGTCTCGACATGCACCTTCGGGATGATCAGAAAATGCACGGGCGTGGCCGGATTGATGTCGTGAAAGGCGAGGATGTCGTCGTCTTCGTAGACTTTTCGGCTCGGAATCTCGCCGCGCACGATGCGGCAGAAAATGCAGTCTTGGCTCACGATCACTCCTTGGGCTGGGCGCGGGCGGCTTTTTCGTCGAGTCCGGAGAGCCCTTCGCGACGGGCCAGCTCGGCCAGGACGTCGGCCGGGGTCAGATTGTAGTGCGCCAGCATCACCAGGGTGTGGAACCAGAGGTCGGCGGTTTCGGCCACGATCTTGGCGGCATCGCCGTCCTTGGCTGCCATCACAGTTTCAGTGGCTTCCTCGCCGATCTTTTTCAGGATGGCGTCCTCGCCCTTGCTGAACAGGCGGGCCACATAGGAGCGGTCGGGGTCTGAACCGCGCCGCGCGGCAATCGTGCGTGCGAGGCGAGACAGGAGGTCGTCGGGCAGCTCAGCCATGGGCATGGGGTGTTGTTGGGTCACGGTAGATGTCGCTCGGGTCGCGTACGACCGGGTCGACCGCAATCCAGTGTCCATCCTGCAGTCGGCTGAAGAAACAGGACTCGCGGCCGGTGTGACAGGCGATCCCGCCCGCCTGCTCGACCATCAGCACGATGGCATCGCCGTCGCAGTCCAGACGGATTTCGCGCACCGCCTGGACATGTCCGGACTCCTCGCCCTTGCGCCACAAGCGTTGTCTTGATCGCGACCAGTAGGTGGCCTGCAGGGTCGACGCGGTCAGGGCCAGCGACTCCCGGTTCATCCAGGCGACCATCAGGACCCGATGCGTGACCGCGTCCTGCGCGATCGCGGCCACCAGACCGGCCGAGTCCCACTTGACTGCATCGAGCCAGTCGGGTGCTGCGACAAGGCTCGTCACTGCAGCCTCATCGGGATGCCCTGCTGCGCCATGAAGTGCTTGGCCGCATCGACGGTGAATTCCCCGAAATGAAAGATGCTTGCGGCGAGCACTGCGTCAGCGCGACCCTGGGTGACGCCGTCGACCAGATGTTGCAGCGAGCCGACGCCGCCGGACGCAATCACCGGAATGCCCACCGCATCCGACACTGCGCGGGTCACGCCCAGATCAAAGCCCTGGCGGGTGCCGTCGCGGTCCATGCTGGTGAGCAGAATTTCGCCCGCCCCCAGGCGCTCGACTTCATGGGCCCATTGCAGGACGTCGCGGCCGGTGTTGCGGCGCCCGCCATGGGTGAAGACTTCCCAGCGGCCCGGCTCAACCTGCTTGGCATCGATGGCACACACGATGCACTGGGCACCGAAATAAGACGAGGCCTCGGCGATCAGCTCGGGATTCTGCAGGCCAGCAGTGTTGATCGAAACCTTGTCAGCCCCGGCATTGAGCAGGCGGCGAACATCCGCGACGCTGCGCACCCCACCGCCGACGGTCAGGGGAATGAAGACCTCCGAGGCAACGGCTTCGATGACATGCAGGATGATGTCGCGCTCGTCGCTCGAGGCGGTGATGTCCAGAAAGGTCAGCTCGTCTGCGCCTTCGCGGTCGTAGCGGCGGGCGATTTCGACCGGATCACCGGCATCGCGCAGGCCCACGAAGTTCACCCCCTTGACCACCCGCCCGGCAGTCACATCGAGGCAGGGGATGATGCGACGGGTGAGCATCAGGACTCGCCGCCGAGTTCGTCGGAGCGGGCCTGAGCTGCAGAGAAATCGAGCGAGCCGTCGTAGATGGCGCGACCGACGATGGCCGCTTCGATGCCCTCGTGTTCGACCTCGCACAGCCGGTCGATGTCTTCGAGGCTGGTGACGCCACCCGAGGCAATCACCGGGACGGACAGGCCGCGCGCCAGCCGCACGGTGGCCTCGATGTTCACCCCGGCCAGCATGCCGTCGCGGCCGATATCGGTGTAGATGATCGCCTCGACACCATAGCCCTCGAATTTGCGGCCGAGGTCGAGCACATCATGGCCGGTCAGTTTGCTCCAGCCATCGGTGGCGACCTTGCCGTCACGGGCATCCAGACCGACGATCACCTGCCCGGGAAAGGCGCCGCAGGCATCGTGCAGCAAGCCGGGGTTCTTGACTGCGGCGGTACCGATGATCACGTAGGCGATGCCGCTGTCGAGGTAGCGCTCGATGGTGTCCAGGTCGCGGATGCCTCCGCCGATCTGCACCGGGATCTGCGCACCCACCTCGTTGACGATGGCCTTGATGGCCGCTTCGTTGCGCGGTTTGCCGGCAAATGCACCGTTGAGGTCGACCAGGTGCAGCCTGCGCGCGCCGAGGTCCAGCCACTTTCGGGCCATGGCCGCCGGGTCTTCGGAGAACACGGTGGCTTCGTTCATGTCGCCCTGACGCAGGCGGACGCAGTGGCCATCTTTGAGATCGATGGCAGGGATCAGCAGCATGGCGCGGACCGGAGGCGGGCTCTAAAAGCGGGTTGGAGGCACGGCAGGGCCTGAAGGATCAGGGCTGCCAATCGACGAAATTCTGATAAACGCGCAGCCCGGTGGCGGCGCTTTTCTCAGGATGAAACTGGGTTGCAAAAATATTATCCCGCGCGACCGCGCAGGTAAAGCGAAGACCGTAGTCGGTGCTGCCCACGGTCAAGGCCGGATCAGCCGGCACCGCATGAAAACTGTGCACGAAATAGAAGTAGGCGCCATCGGGCACACCGGCCCACATCGGATGCGCCCGATCCTGATGGACGCGGTTCCAGCCCATGTGCGGCACCTTCAGGCGCGAGCCGTCAGGTGCATGCATCGACTCGGCCGCAAAGCGGACGACCCGCCCGGGCAGCAGCCCCAGGCCCTTGCAATCGCCTTCTTCGCTGTGCTCGAACAGCATCTGCTCGCCCACACACACACCGAACAGCGGCTTGCTGCGCGCAGCCTCGACCACCACCTCGCGCAGTCCGGAGGCATCGAGGTGGCGCATGCAATCAGGCATTGCACCCTGGCCGGGCAGCACCAGACGGTCGGCGCTGCGCACCTGTTGCACGTCACCCGAAATCCGAACTGTGGCCTTGGGCGCCACATGCTCGAGCGCCTTGGCCACCGAGCGCAGGTTGCCCATGCCGTAATCGACCACGACGATCGTCGTCATCGCATCAGCCCTGCAGGCTGCCTTTGGTCGAGGGGATCTGACCGGCCGCGCGCGGATCAGGCTCGAGCGCCATGCGAAACGCGCGGGCGAAGGCCTTGAAGACCGTCTCGCACTGGTGGTGGGCGTTGTCGCCGCGCAGGTTGTCGATGTGCAGGGTGATCTGGGCGTGATTCACGAAACCCTGGAAGAACTCGTGGGCCAGATCGACATCGAAGCTGCCGATCATGGCGCGGGTGAATGGCACGTTCCAGATCAGGCCGGGGCGTCCGGAAAAGTCCACCACCACACGCGACAGCGCTTCGTCCAGGGGGACATAGGCATGGCCATAGCGGCGGATGCCCTTTTTATCGCCGATGGCCTGCGCCACCGCCTGACCCAGGGTGATGCCGATGTCTTCAACGGTGTGATGGCCATCGATGTGCAGGTCGCCGTTGGCCTGCACCTCGAGGTCGACCAATCCATGACGGGCGATCTGATCGAGCATGTGGTCAAGAAAGGGCACGCCGGTGGCCAGCGCCTGCTGGCCGGTGCCATCCAGGTTGATGCGAACCCGGATCTGGGTTTCGGCGGTGTCTCGGCGGACTTCGGCAATGCGCATGGCGTCAGGTGCTTGGGATGGATTCGGTTGCGTGGGGCTCAGGCGCTCGGCCAGCGGGCGCCTTCGGACAGGGCGGACTGCAGCGCGGCCAGCATCAGCGCATTTTCCTGCTTCGTGCCCACGGTGAGTCGCAGGCAATTCGACAGAATCGGGCTCATCTTGCCGACATCCTTGATCAGCACGCCCTGGGCGCGCATCGCGGCCATGGTTCGCGGACCATCGGCCACGCGCACCAGCACGAAATTGGCCGCCGACGGATAGGGCTGCACACCGGGGATATCGGCCAGCGCAGCCAGCAGGGCCTGGCGATCGGTGCGAATCTGATCGGCCTGCGCCTGCAGGGTGTCGAGGTGTTCGAGGGCGAACTCGGCGGCGGCTTCATCCAGCGAGCTGACGTTGTAGGGCGGGCGCACCTTGTCGAACTGCTCGATCCAGTGCGGCGCAGCCGCCATGTAGCCCAGCCGGATACCGGCCAGGCCGAGCTTGGAGACCGTGC
Source organism: uncultured Burkholderiales bacterium (assembly GCA_903923345.1). Taxonomy (GTDB): domain Bacteria; phylum Pseudomonadota; class Gammaproteobacteria; order Burkholderiales; family Burkholderiaceae_E; genus UBA4615. The sequence goes on from CAIXXI010000027.1 coordinate 6,897, forward strand.
GCATCACCACCAGCTTGTCGTGATGCGGCAATTGCCCCATCCAGCTGTCGTCGGCAAACGGCTGATAGGCCTCATCGAGCACCACCAGACCGGGCGCGGCCGCGAGGATCTGTTCGATGGCGGACCGATCGAAGGCATTGCCGGTCGGATTGTTCGGGTAGGCGATCCAGACCAGCGCAGGTCGATGCTGTGCAATCGCCTGCAGCATGGCCTCGGTGTCGAGGGAGAAGTCGGGCTTGAGCGACACCGGGACATAGTCCATGCCAGCCAGGCGCGTGGAAACGTCGTACATCACGAAGGACGGCGCCGGCGCAACCACTGCAGCGCCCGGCTTTGCGCAAGCCACCGACATCAGGCTAATGAGCTCGTCCGAGCCATTGCCCAGCAACAG
>CAIXXI010000028.1 GCA_903923345.1 uncultured Burkholderiales bacterium
GACCACAGCGAATAACGGCCCCCGACCCACTCTCGAAATTCGAGCAGGTGTTCATCGGGGATGCCCCAGGCCCGGGCCGCCTGAGGCGCGGCGGTCACGCCGATCAGATGCCTGCCGAGCGCCTGCGCAGGGCATCCTGCGGCGCTGAGCCAGGCGCATGCCGCTTTGGCATTGGCCAGGGTTTCACGGGTGGTGAAGGTCTTGGAAATGACTGCAATGGCAGTGTGCCGCGGATCGAGGCCAGCCAGTTCGCGGGCGAGGTCGTCCGGATCGACATTGGCCACGAATCGGACGGTGAAGTCGTCGGGCGTGGCGAGTGCATCGCAGACCAGACGCGGCCCGAGATCGGAGCCGCCGATACCGATGCAGACCAGCGCGGTCAGTGGGGTGCCTGAAAAGCCGCTTAACTGGCCGCTGCGCAGGCGGGTCGCCAATTGCGTCAGGCGGGCATGCTGCACGGACACATCGGCTGCAATGGCGGCATCACCGCCCACGCCCCTGAGCGCCGAGTGCAGAGCCGGCCGGCCTTCGGTGGGATTCACGATTTCGCCGGCGAACAGCGCCGCACGCGCCGCTTCGAATCCGCTCGCCAGGCCCAGTGCCTCGAGGCTGTGCAGCGCATCGAGGTCGAGGCGTTGTCTGGAAAAATCCGCGTGAAGCGGCCCGGCATCGAGTGTCCAGTGGGTCGCACGGTCGGGCGCTGCGAGCAGGTCGCGCAGATGAACGGACCCGAGCCGATGTGCATGGTTGCGCACTTCGGCCAGACAGGTTGCGCGGTCTTCAGAGTCGGTTGCGTGAGTCATGGTCATGTCCGGTTCAATCGAGACATCATGCCAAAATCGCCGCAGTCGTCAGGTGTTTTACGCGCCGGCCCGGTCATCGAGACCGCAGACCACAGGGGATCGGGCAAACCGGCACTGTACGATCAAGCCATTTCAACCAGACTGTCGAGGAGACCATGAAGACAAACCGAAGGCGCGTTGTCGCGCGCGCTGTGGGCCTGTTGGCAGCAACCCTGCTCTGCACCGGGGTGGCGGCTCAGCCCTTCCCATCCAAGCCGGTGAAGATTCTGGTTGGCTCAGCGGCTGGCGGCGGTACCGACATCATGTCCCGACTGATTGCCGGCAAGCTTGCAGACCTGTGGGGTCAGCCGGTGGTGGTCGAAAACCGCACGGGTGCTTCAGCGACGATCGCAGCCGACTTCGTCGCCAAGGCGCCTGCGGATGGCTACACCGTGCTGATGGCTGTGCCCAATTCGCACACCATCGCGCCGCATCTCATGAAGGTGCCTTATGACGCAGTGCGCGATTTCACGCCGATCACGCTGGCCGCCTTCGTGCCTCAAGTGCTCGTGGTGGGTCAGGGCATGGCGCCCAACACCATGGCCGAGCTGGTTGCATTGGCGAAAGCCGAGCCGGGCAAATTGAACTTCTCATCTTCGGGCATCGGCTCGACCCAGCATCTGGCCGGCGAGATGTTCAATCTGGCTGCTGGTGTGAAGACGGTTCATGTGCCCTATAAGGGCAGTGCAGCGGCCATGGCCGACCTGATCTCCGGGACGGTGAATTTCAGCCTCGACACCACCGCCTCGGCGATGGGTCAGATCAGCGCGAAAAAGCTCAAGCCGCTTGCAGTGGCTGCGCCGCGTCGTGCAGCCGCCTTGCCGAATGTGCCGACCACGGCCGAGGCAGGCTTTCCGGGCGTCGATATCGGAACCTGGTATGGCCTGTTTGCGCCGCCGAACATGCCGCGAGCCCTGCTCGACAAGTGGCATCAGGATGTGGCCACGGTGCTGCAGATGCCGGATGTGCGTCAGCGCATCATCGACCTCGGTGGCGAGGCGGGTGGCAACAAGCCGGAGGAGTTTGGCGCCTACATTCGAGCCGAGTACGCCAAGATGGGCAAGCTGGTTCGCGATGCGAACGTCAAGGCGGAGTGAGCGGATCGGGGCGCAGTGAGGTGAATCAGTCTCGGGCATCGCTGTGATGTCCGAAAATGGCGAGCGGTATCGCCGATGGGCCGCGATAATGCGGCCATGAGCACCGCCTCGCCACGGTCTGGTCCGAGCCTCGATCCCGAACGCTGCTGGAGGGCCTTGAGCGCGCGCGATGCGCGCTTCGATGGCCGATTTTTCGTTGGGGTGAGCAGCACCGGCATCTATTGCCGTCCGGTCTGCACGGCGCGCACGCCCCGACTCGAACACTGCCGTTTCTTTGCTGCGGCCGCGCTGGCTGAGCGCAATGGGTATCGGCCCTGCCTGCGCTGTCGACCTGAACTCGCCCCGGGGTATTCGAGTGTCGATGCGACTGAACGCTTGGCGCAGGCCGGCGCTGCGCTCATCGAAGACGGTGTCTTGGCCGAGGGCGGCGTCTCGCAGGTGGCCCACCGTCTGGGCGTGACCGATCGGCATCTGCGCCGGGTCTTTGATGCGCAGTTTGGAGTCTCGCCGATCGAATACGCGCAGACGCACAGGCTGCTGCTGGCCAAGCGACTGCTGACCGACACCGCATTGCCGATCACTGAAGTCGCGCTGGCCGCGGGCTTTTCCAGCGTGAGGCGATTCAACGATTGTTTTGTCAGTCACTACCGGCTGGCGCCGACCGACCTGCGTCGTGCCGTGCCGAAGGCCGGGGCTGCGAACTCCGACTCGCGCGGACACAGCTTGTGCTTTCGCCTGGCCTATCGGCCCCCGCTTGACTGGGAGGCCTTGCTGGCCTTCCTGTCGCGTCGGGCGATCGCGGGCGTCGAGTTGATGGCGACCCGTCGGGTGGGCCGAAGCAGGACGGTGCCGGTGTATCGACGCATCGTCCGTGTGCCCGGCCCGGGTGGAGGCGAGCGGCTCGGATGGATCGAAGTCGGCCGGCCCGCCGGATCGGGCGCAAAAGGCCATCTGCTTGAGGTGCAGGTGTCAGCGTCGCTGGTCGATGCCATCCCGGCGGTCCTCGGCAGAGTGCGGCGGGCTTTTGACCTGGGCGCGCGACCGGATGAGGTGGCGCAGGGCCTGGGCGATCTTGCGGTCGGCTTCGAGGGCATCCGATTGCCGGGGGCATTCGATGGCTTCGAGATCGCGGTGCGGGCGGTGCTCGGACAGCAGGTGACGGTGCGTCAGGCCACCCTCCTGGTGGGTCGTGTGGTGGCAGCCTTTGGTGAGCCGGTGCTCACGCCCTGGGCCGAGCTGCATCATGCCTTTCCAACACCGCAGCGCATCGCGGCATGCGAGCCGTCAGCGCTGGGCGAGATGGGCATCATCGGGAGTCGGTCGCGGGCGATCGTCGAACTCGCGCGTCAGCTCGCCGACGGTCGGCTGCGCCTTGAGCCGGATGTCGACCCCGAATCGACGATGGCGCAACTGAATGCGATTGCGGGCATTGGCGACTGGACCGCCCAGTACATCGCGATGCGCGCACTCGGCTGGCCGGATGCCTTTCCAGCCGCTGATGCCGGCGTGTTCAAGGTGCTGGGCGTGCGCACGGCGGCGCAGGCCCGCGCGGCGGCGCAGGCCTGGCGACCCTGGCGAGGCTATGCGGTGATGCATTTGTGGCGGTCGCTGGCTTTGCAGCCGGCGGCGCCGACCGTCTCATCCGGATCTGTCTTGCGACACACAGACGGCTTGATCCCCACGGCCACCCAGGAGCCCACGCCATGAACCATGCCCTGCTGCCCAGCCCGCTTGGCCCGATCGCGCTGTCCTTCGATGCCGGTGCGCTGACCGGGCTGTATTTCGATGGGCAGAAGCACCAGCCTACGCTGGAGACCCTGGGCCTTCGTTGCGACCACGATCCGATCGCAGTGCGGATGGCGGCGCTGCTGGATCGGTATTTCAGCGGCGAGGCGGTCGAACTCGATGTGCCGCTTGCACTGCGCGGGACGCCTTTTCAGCAGCAGGTCTGGGCGGCGCTGCGAACCATCGGGCGTGGCCGCACCAGTACCTATGGTGAACTGGCTCGGCAGATCGGCTCGCCGGCGGCCGTGCGGGCGGTGGGCGCCGCCGTCGGCCGCAATCCGGTATCGATCTTTGTGCCCTGCCATCGGGTGATTGGCCGCGACGGCTCGCTGACCGGCTATGCCGGCGGCCTCGAGCGCAAGCAGCATCTGCTGCGGATCGAAGGCGCGGTCGGTCCCGCTGCGATCAGGTCGATGGCTGGGCAGACCGCGAGGCCATGAACGTGCGCAGCACCCGCCCGGTGTGGCTCGAGGCGCGGGCTGCCAGATCGAGCGGTGGCCCGGTCTCGACGATGCGCCCGCCTCCGTCGCCGCCCTCGGGGCCGAGGTCGATGATCCAGTCGGCTTCGGCCCAGAGGTCGATGTCGTGCTCGATCACCACCAGTGTGTTGCCGGCATCGACCAGCCGGTGCAGCACGCGGATGAGCTTTTCGGTGTCGGCCATGTGCAGGCCGACCGTGGGTTCGTCGAGCACATAGAGCGTGTGCGCTGAGCCTGCGCGTGCCGGCGATTGACCATCCAGGTCGCGTACCTTGGCCAGTTCGGTGACCAGCTTGATGCGCTGCGATTCGCCACCCGACAGCGTCGGGCTGGGTTGGCCCAGCGTGAGATAGCCCAGGCCGACATCCTGCAGCAGCTTCAGCGGATGGGCGATCGAGCGGTGTGATTCGAAGAAGACCACCGCTTCATCGACGCTGAGCTTGAGCACCTCACCGATCGACTTGCCGCGCAGCATCACCTGCAAGGTCTCATGGTTGAAGCGCTGGCCGCCACAGACATCACAGCCGACCTTCACATCCGGCAAGAAGCTCATCTCGATGGTCTTCACACCCTGGCCTTCGCAACCCGGGCAGCGAC
>CAIXXI010000029.1 GCA_903923345.1 uncultured Burkholderiales bacterium
AGGCGGGTGAGCGGGTGCGGACCCTTCTCGAGTGCTTGACCCAGGATCGGCACCAGACCGGCCGAGACAATCGCGGCGCGCGCCTGGCTGTGGCCGATCATGTAGGCATAGTCGTCGGCGGTGAGCAGGGTATTGACCGCCACGGGGACCACGCCGGCCTGCAGGCAACCCAGGAAGGCCACCGGCCAGTCATTGCAGTCGTGCATCAGCAGCAGCACGCGCTCCTCGCGACGCAGGCCCAGCGTGCTCAGACCGCCTGCGAAACGAGCCACCTGCTCGAACAGTTCGCCGTAGCGCATCGAGCCGACGTCGTCGATATAGGCGATGCGATCCAGGCGCTGCCGATTGAGTTCGGCGACCGATCCGGCAAAGTTGAATCGAGCCGGCGGCGACTGCGGCAGGGCGTCCAGGTCAGCATCTTTCACAGGGTCTCCTCGGAACGGTGCGATTGCTGCAATCCGTTTCATGAAGCAAACTTACAGGTGGCGATTGAGCCTGTCAAGCACTATAATGCATGATCTGGCGGGCTGTCCGCAAGGAGACTCATGAGCACACCCCTGCATTCGGATCAACCGGCGGAGCCCGCGACTGCGGCCTCGGACCGCCGCGACGATGCCGTGCGCGATCCCTTTTTGCTGGCGCTTGGCGAACGGGCCCGCTCCTTGCGCGCCCGTCGCGGGATGACCCGGCGCGCGCTGTCGGATGCATCCGGTGTGTCGGAGCGGCATCTGGCGAATCTGGAACTCGGTGTCGGCAATGCCTCGATTCTGGTGCTGCGACAGGTTGCCCAGGCGCTGGGCGCCTCACTGGCCGAATTGACCGGCGACGAGACGACCGCGACACCGGAGTGGCTCTTGATTCGGGAGTTGCTGCGCGGGCGTGGAGAGGATGATTTGCGGCGGGCACGGCTGGCTCTGGGCGAGATGTTCGGCACGGTCGGTCATCCGCAGGCCCGGAACGCCCGAATCGCCCTGATCGGCCTGCGTGGCGCGGGAAAATCGACGCTCGGCCTGATGCTGGCCGACGAGCTCGACGTCCCCTTCATCGAACTGAACCGCGAAATCGAGCGGGTGGCCGGCTGCAGTCTGGATGAGATACACGGCCTGTTGGGTGCGGCGGCCTATCGTCGCTATGAGCGGCGGGCGCTCGAAGAAGTGATCAAGGGCTTTCCGCGCGCAGTGATCGCGACGCCGGGCGGCATCGTGTCGGATCCGGCGAGCTTCAATCTGTTGCTGTCGCAGTGCTTCACCGTCTGGGTCAAGGCCTCGCCCGAAGAGCATATGCAGCGGGTGGTGGCGCAGGGCGACATGCGGCCCATGGCCGGGAATCGGGAGGCGATGGACGATCTGCGACGCATTCTGGAGGGGCGTGCCCCGTTCTATGGCCGCGCCGACCTGCAGATCGAAACCGGTGGCAGAAGCCTGGATGCGGCGTTTGCCGCCCTGCAAGCGGCCTTGCAGCACAGCGGGGTGGGGCTCACGGGGAAATGAAGCAAAGTGCATATTCGGGGTTGACATCCTGTAAATAGGCAGTATCATGCACGCAGTCATTCGCCCAAAGATGTATAATTTTGCATGTTCGAGCGCTGGGTCCGCGGTCAATCTGCGGTTCCGCGACCGGCACCCAAAGAGGAGAGTTTCGTGAACGCACCCACCGCGCCCGAATTGAGCCGAGTCGATTACCGCACCGAGCCGGCTCGTTATCGGCATTGGACATTGAGCGTCGATGGCGCCGTGGCCACACTCGCCATGAATGTCGACGAAACCGCTGGCCTGCGTCCCGGTTACCAGCTCAAGCTCAACAGTTATGACCTCGGCGTCGACATCGAGTTGCATGACGCTGTCAACCGCGTGCGATTCGAGCATCCCGCTGTGCGTACCGTGGTGATCACCAGCCTGAAAGACCGGATCTTTTGCTCGGGCGCCAACATCTTCATGCTGGGCGTCTCGGGCCATGCCTGGAAGGTGAATTTCTGCAAGTTCACCAACGAGACCCGCAATGGCCTGGAAGACAGCAGCCGGCATTCCGGTCTGAAGTTTCTCGCGGCGGTGAACGGGGCCTGCGCAGGTGGCGGCTATGAACTCGCACTGGCCTGTGACCACATCCTGCTGGTCGATGACCGCTCTTCGTCGGTGTCGCTGCCCGAGGTGCCGCTGCTCGGTGTTTTGCCTGGCACCGGCGGACTCACCCGACTGACTGACAAGCGCCATGTGCGCCACGACCTGGCCGACATTTTCTGCACGACCACC
>CAIXXI010000030.1 GCA_903923345.1 uncultured Burkholderiales bacterium
CGAACATGATCGCGCTCCACTGATGCGAGAGGCTGAAAGGGGCGCTTGGCCTGCACCACCCCTGACGCCAGCACCGTGGCGAGCATCAACAAACAGCCGATCAGCTTCGATAAGCGAATTGATGGAACGAACTTCATCGTTGCTGCACTCCCGTGATCATTGATCATCTTTTTCATTGAGCCTGGCTGACTTGCCAGTTGCCCAGTTGTTGCATCGCGATGTTGTCCTTGGGGCAAATCGGTGAGCCGAACGAAAGGAACCGCTTGAGCATCGGGACCTCGTAGCCGCACGACTCACACCGTGCCCTTGGGCGCGGGGCACGGGATGCACGTCGGGCCTTGCCCACCGCAAGGGCTCCATGAGGGTAGGGCGCAAGGCTTGAGGCAATGACAGTTAATCGCTGCCTGAGCGCTTCTCCCGCGCTTGCACTGCGCATCTGGCCTTCAAGCCCGATGGCGGTTGCGATCTTTCGAAAGGGCGCGCCGTGGCGATGTTTACAGTCGTCGATGGCGTGAACCAGCTCGTGAACCAGGGTATCGAGCACAGCAACCGGTTCTTGCAAGACAGGCGAGATGAAGATTTGATTGATCCTGTCTGCGGCACTCTCGGTTGACCAGCATTGACCGATGGTTCCGTTGTGGGCGCCTTTGCTGGCAAATCCGACCGAAACTTTGACCTGCGGCAGTTGGTAGCCCTGTGCGGTGAACAATGGCTCGAGTTTCGAGACTGCGTCCGAAAGCCAGACCTCGCGCAAAGTGGGTGCAGCGTGTAAGGGCAGGGCAGTGCTTACGAAAACATCTGTTGATGCGAATGTGCTCATCGGATTCCAGGCAACTCCGGGAAGGCAGACACGGGCTGCGTACAGATGATGAAAATGAAAAGGTGCCGGGCGGCAGATTGTTGGACGCCCCGGAGTCGCCCTGAGAGGTGCCGTGAACATGGCTGCCATGCGCACCGATCTGCCATCGGATGAGCGCGCGCAGGCTGGAACGCAGCCGTTATGCTGAGATCAGCTTATTGCCTGGCTGGGTCATGGGATGAGCCAGCTCGGTGAAGACGCTTGCTAGATCCGGAAAATCGTCTGGCTGAGGGCCCGGACGGGCTAATCCGACGGGGCGGTTGCGCGCAGTGCTGGCGCTAAACGGCGGCAAGTTTGTTTGGCGGCGTGCGCAGTCGCTGCTGATCAGCCTGGAGAGTGAGTGTCTCGTACCAAGCTTAACGAATGGTGACCTGCCCTGCATTTTTCGCATCTGAACTTATCGACTCAACCCAAACCACTCCGTGATGTCGAAGTGCAGCACATGTTCCTCGCCGTCATTCGTTCGGACGCGAACTGACTCGAAGCTTCGCTCTCCGTTCCGGTAGAACAAGCTCATCACAAAGGTCCATTTATTTGGCGCTTGCCCGAATCGCTTGGTGAGCCAAGCCTGTTGGGTGATCTTTCCGAAAGTGCGCCGGTTTGCGTGAATGATCACCGGCGAATCTTTTGATCCATCACCGTCCGATGTCCAGGCACCGATGGCCTTCATGTCCGCGAGGTTCGGGTAGCCGCGTTGCGTGAAGGCTTTTAGGCTCATCACACGCAGCGCTTCATCGATGCGCTTTACCTCGCGACGCTTGTGCAGCCAGTGGCCAATGATTGGGATCATCAATCGAAGACCGGC